>CAZKPI010000083.1:2718-12210 GCA_964554555.1 uncultured bacterium | reverse complement strand
AGGGCCTCGAGGCCGTTGCCCCCGTTGGCCAGAAAGTCCACGGTCGACACCGTGTAGACCGCCTTGGGGTCGATGGGCCGGCCGTGCAGGGACAGGCGCGGGCCATCGCGGGTGAACCGGGCCGCGAAGCCCTTCGAAACATGCAGGAACCCGCCATATCCCGGGAAGAACCGCATCCCCTCCTCGACCTGCTCGTAGAGCCGATAGAGGGCTTCCCCCGTCAGCCGCAGTTTGACGAGGTAATTTTCGAAGGGCAGGACCTCCAGACAGTCCCCGACGGTGATCTCGCCGGGCAGGATGGAACACCGGATCCCGCCCCCGTTGACGAACCCGATGTCGGCCCCCAGCGCGGCGGCAAAACTGTCGGCCACGAGGTTGCCGAGGTTGGTGTCGCGGGACCGGATCTGGGGCCGGTCCCCATCCAGCAGGGCGGCGGCCGTGCCGACGACGGCGGCATTGGTCTTGTCGCACTCGGCCCGATAGGCGGCGAGGCTCTCCTTGATGGCGGCCGCCTCGGGAACCCGGTTGTCCATGGGCACCAGGGCCGCCGCCGCCACCTCGACCCGCACCCCCGCCGAGGCCGGCGTCAGCCGCAGATCGTAGCGGGTCAAGGCCCGGCCGTACTCTCCCGGTTCCGACAGGAACTGGTGTCCGTAGGCGGTTTCCCGGACAATGGGCGGGTCGGTGAACAGGTGGGTATGCCCGCCGAGGATGCCCGCCACCTCGGGAAAGGTGTCGGCCAGCCCGACCTCGCGCGGCCAGCCGAGATGCGCCAGGACGAGGATCAGGTCAGGCTTCGCCCGCCGGACCTCCGGCAGAAGGCGGCGCAGGGTGGTGAACGCGTCGTTGACGGTGACCCCTTCGAGCATGCCGCGGGGGACGGCGTCGATGAGCATCTCGTCGGTCAGGCCGATGACGGCGATCCGCACCGGCCCGCCCGTGGACTCGGCCTCCAGCATGGTCCAGGGCTTGACCAGCCGGTTCAGGGAACTGCCGGGCGGCAGTCGGAGGTTGGCTGACAGGAGAGGAAACGCGCACCCCGCGAACGCCTCGGCCAGGACCTCGGTCCCCCCGTCGAACTCGTGGTTCCCCAGCGCCATGGCCGCGAACCCGAGGCGGTTCATCACGTCGATTTCCGGGAACTTCTTGAACAGCCGGTAGGGAAGCGTGCCCTGGATGGTGTCGCCCGAACTCAGCAGGAGCACCTTCCGGCCCTTGGCCGCCAGGCCGTCCCGGTAGCTTGCCAGGCGGGCGTAGCCGCCGATGCTGGTGCCCGAGGCGTGGTCGAACGGCTCGGCATGCGCGTGGTAATCCGAGGTGTGCAGGATGGTGAGCTCGCCCGGCCGCTCGAGGCCAGAGGCCTCCGGTGACAGCCACGCCGCGGCAACGGCCAACAGGGCGACGATCCCCGCCACCCGCCGGGGCAGGCCGCGATCCCGGCCGCCCTCCGATCCACCTCCCGCGCGATCCGCGCGACAGGCACCAACACCGCATCGACCGTTCATGGCACCCGTGATTTCCTTTCCGAATGGCGCTCCCTCTTCTCTGACGAACCCCGGCCGAAAACCCGCGCGCCGCAGTCCCGGGGAAAACGCCCCGCCCCACTATACGATCCCCGCGGATCATTTCTCAACACCCCGCCCCCAATGGGCCGCCGGACGAGACCCGACCGCCGCGGGGCCGAAGGCGCGGGGCGCCGGCCCCCGGCGGGTCAGCGCCGATTCCCCCGGCGGGGATCGATCCCCAGCGACCCTGCCGCGCCCTGGCGCGCGATGACCCCCGTCAGCCTTGCCTGGTCAGGCGCGGCATCGACACGCCCCTGACGGGTGCGAAGGGCTGACGTTCGGCCCTGGGTTCCGCCCGGCAAGGCCGAACGCCCCCCGGACAGAAGCCCGGGGGGCGTGACAGGCGGGAACCGGCCGGCGGTCAGAGCGAGCTGGTGATATCCTTCAGGTTGCGGCCGGCGGCGCGCAGGGCGTCGCGGACGAAGCCGCTGGCGCCGACCCAGTAGGTGAGATCGCCGTAGCCGTTGCTGTATTTGGCGGCGGCCTGGCCGAGGTTCCCGGCCACGTTCCGGATCGAGGTGGCCAGCAGGCCCATCAGCCCGGGATGCCGCCCCAGGATTTCCTGCAGGATGCCGGCGACGATGCGGGCCTGCATGGAAAGCAGACCGTGGCTCCGGATCCAGTAGTCGATGTCCCCGTTGCCCTTGTCATTCTGGTTGATCAGCAGATCCTGGACGATCATCAACTGCCCCTTGACGATCGGCGTCACATCGACCGGCAGGGTGAACGGCACCGCGTCGATGATCCCCTGCAGGTTGGAGGCCCCCTGCCAGAGGGCGTCACGCACGTATCCCGAGGCGCCGACCCAGTAATCAAGGTCGCCGTAGCCGTTGCTGTATTTGTCCATGGCCTTGCTGAGGTTGTCGGCCACATTGGCAATGGCCGCATTCAGCAGGGGGTTGACCTTGCCCTGGTAGCTCTGGATCATGTCCCGGAGCTTGGTGGCGGCGAACCCGCCCTGGGCGGCCAGCAGGTTGTGGGTCCGGATCCAGTAGTTCATGTCGCCGTGGCCCTTGTCGTTCTGCCCGGCCAGGAAGGTCTTGACCACCCACAGCTGGGTCATGACCACCGGCAGGTATTTCTCCTCCTGCATGAACGCGAATGCCGGCGAACCTTCGGGGGCTCCGGTGCCGTAGGCGGAATGGATGTTGCGGAAGGTGTCCATCACCTGGTTCAGCTTCTGCCGATAGACCTGGTATTTCCTGGCCGGGGCGGTCACCGACACCTCCGGCTTCAACGCCGTGGCGCTGATCCCCGGCTTCTCCCCGCCCTTGCGGTCGTCCTTCGGCCCGCCCTGCTCAGCCAGGGCCGGCAACGCCAGGCCCGCCAACACCACCACGGCCAGGACCCCGAGAAGAACTCGACGCATGAAACTCCTCCTCTTCGATGAATCGATTTTCCTTACTGTAGGAAAGTCCGGTCAGGGTGTCAAGGCCAGTCCGACCACCTTCCCTCAGATAACCTGCCCCCGCCGGGACCGCCTGACCGTTTCCGGTCCGGTCAACGCCAGGACCCTGGCACCAGGAGGCCCCGGGGGTTCCTGGCCAGACCCCGGGACCGGATGGCTGGCCAGCCGGCTTGACCGATTTGTCCGGCCGCCGCTTCTGGGGTAGAATAGTGGGAATCACAGCCCGGATGCAATGGGAGTCAAAACCATGATCACCCCCCCCACCATGTCTTTCCGTATGCCCGGCCGGACCACGCGTCCCGCCGCGGCCTTCCTGTTCCTCTGCCTCAGCCTCGGCCTGCTCCTGACCATCGGTTGCGGCGGCGGCGGGGGCGGCGACGGCCCCGCCTCGTCAACCCCGACCACCACGGTCGCGGGAACCGACTCCCTGATCACCCCGGGAACCGCCGTCCAGCACTCGCTCGCGGCGGGCGTCAACGTCTTCTCCCTGCCAACCCCGGGCGGAATCGCCACCTTCGGCATGACCATGACCAACATGACCGGCTCGGGCTCGGCCGCCACCACCCCGATCACCGCCCTGGGGGCGAGTCTCGCCGCCAACCGCGGCCTCCCCGCCCGGCCGGCCGCCGCCCTGGCCGTCACCTCGCGCGCGACCGCCGCTTCGTCGCGCCTTCCCGAGGGGCAGGCCCTGATCGACCAGCAGTTGCGCCAGCGCAACCGGGTGCCCCCCCCGGCCGCCGCCATCCGCCGCAACCTTGTTCCCACCGCCGTCGAGGAAGCGCCGAAGTATGCCGACCACCGTTCCGAGGCGGTCGGCGACACCGTCACCCTGTGGATCTACGCCCGCAACACCTTCGGGATCGGGCCTGCCGAATACCTCCAGCGCCAGGCGGTTCTGCGCCGCCTCGGCACCCACTGCAAGATCTTCGTCGACCCCGACGAATACAGCGGGCTCAGCGCCGTGACGGGCCCCTACGCCATCTCCGAGGACCAGCTCGATCAGATGATGAACGATTTCGACACCTACGGCTGGCCCCTCATCACCAACGGCTACGGCCCCCCCTGGGACATCGACCAGGACGGCAAAATCAGCCTGGTCTTCTCGCCCCTGGTGGCCAAGAACGGGTTCGCCGGCTTCTTTGACACCAAGCACTACGAGCAGGTCAACGCCGACGGCACGACGAACGACAAGACCAACAACCGCGACATGGTGGCCATCTGGAGCCCGGGCTACAGCTCCACCTGGATCGGCGACAAGTGGCTGTCCGCCGCCCGCGAAACCTGCATCCACGAATTCCAGCACCTCGTCAGCTACACCGCCCGGGCCGCCAAACTCGGGTTCCCCGCCTTCGTCACCGACGCCCAGATGGAGGAGGTCTGGCTCGACGAGTCGATGTCCACCGCCGCCGAGGCCCGGTTCCGCATCCTGCGCGGCGACCCCGCCGGCGAGGAACGGTTCAACGTCTACGCCGCCAATCCCTCGTCGTCCAGCCTGACCGGCTTCGCCTGGAACCTCGAGTCCTACGGTCACCTCGGCCTGTTCGGCCTCTACCTGTGGGAACAGGGCGGCGACGAGGCCATCCGCAGTATCGTTCAGAGCACCCTGCGCGGCACCGCTTCCGTCGACCAGGTGTTCGCCTCTCGCGGCGGCCTCAAGGGAATGTACCAGGACTGGGGCCTCGCCCTCCTCGCCGAAGGCCTGCGCCACAAAGGCGTCCTGGACCCCTCGACCCTGCCCAGCCGGTTCCGGTACGTCCACGACCTCGATCTGCCCCTTTCCTCCCGCGACCTCCCCTTCGGAACCTCTGACGAGTCGAACGTCCCCAGCCAGGGAACCTCGTTCACCGTCATGGGTTCCCCCGCCGGCTATGCCCAGTCATCCTACGGCTTCGCCGTCGAGGGCCTGGAGGGGGTGACCGTGTCGGTGATCCGCCTGCCCTGACCCGGGTTGGCCGGGGCCCCCGACGGCGGCAGGCGCCGGGGGTCGTCATCGATACACCGGCGTCCCCCTCCGGCCGCCGACCGCTTCCCCGCCGCTCGCCTCCTGCCTGCCTCTTCCCGGGTGAGCATCGTGGTCGGGAGGCCTCGCCGGCCGGCGGGTGCCCCGCGTTCGCCCGCCGGCATGTACCGCCGGCCGCCGGTTGACCCCGGCAAACCTCGTCCGGTCTTGGTTTGCGGCTTCACCGGCCGCCCATGCCGTCAACATGGTTGCTCAGGGCTCATTTCGGTGATACACTTTCCCCGCCCGGTACGTGGGTACCAAACGAATTTCCATCCGGAGGATTGCATGTTGAGAAAGGTTTTCCCCATGTTGCTCGTCCTTGCCCTCGCGGCAGGGATGTTCCTGTTCACCGGTTGCGGCGGCGGCGGCGGTGACGGAGATACCATCTCCCCCGTCAGCCCGACCAACCCCGGCACCGATGAGGGCTCCACCTCCGGCACCGGCACCGTTTCCGGCTCGGTCAGCTCGACCTCCGTTTCTTCCAGTATCCGGCAGGCCATCCGCCAGGCCGTCTCCACCGGCGTGGCCGGCGCCGAGGTCACCGCCGGCGATTATGACGGCACCGGCGAGTTCGTTTCGTTCGGCAAGACCGCCACCACCGACGCCAACGGTGACTACACCCTGACCGGTCTGCCCACCGGCCGCAAGAACATCATCATCCGGGTCAAGGTCGCCAAGACCCTTGATCCCGACGAGTTCTTCGAGGGCGTCGTCCCCGTGATCAAGGAAGGGGAGGTCGCCGCCGCCCCGGTCATCGACCCCGACACCAAGAAGCAGGCCAAGATCGTCAAGTTCGCCGAAAAGTTCGACGCCACCTTCGAGGTCAACCTCGGCGAGGTCCTCAGCAAGATCCCGCCCAGCACCCTCAAGGGCGCCACCGATGCCCAGATCGAGCAGATCGCCCAGGCCTTCGTCAACCGCGAGAAGGCCCAACTGCAGACCTTCCGCGATGCCGGCCTGGCCGACGACAAGTTCGTCTCCTTCCGCGAATTCGCCTTCCAGCTCCAGCGCGAAATCCACGCCGGCATTGCCCAGGGCCTGTACAGCCCCGACGCCGGCTGGAAGCTGTTTGACGACCAACTGCGCCTGCGCGCCCGCACCCTCGGCCTTTCTCCCGACGTCCTGCTCGCCCTGCAGAGCGTCGACACCACCATGGTCGGCGAAACCCTTCCCAAGATCGTCACCAACACCGAGATGCAGCAGCAGATCCAGTTCAAACAGGTCATCGACAAGCTGGAAGCCATGGTCATGGCCCTCAAGATCCTGACCCCCACCTTCCTGCCCCAGACCGACTATGACCTGATCGCCGCCGGCGTCGAGCGCGTGATCACCGCCTTCCAGGCCGCCCCCGCCTCCATGGAAAACACCCTGAAGGCCGACCCCGTCTTCGGCCTCATCCAGAAGGGCGTCAACACCATCTTCGAGAAGCTGGGCCTGTACGCGGGCACCCCCCGGCTGATCACGAAGCTGTACCCGACCACGGTGGAAACCTCCCAACTGCAGACCGCCGCCGGGTATGCCCCCGACCTGAGCACCCTGACCGTCGCGGCCGCCTTCCGCGCCCAGACCGCCGGAACCCCCACCCCGACCCAGCTCGCCGCCTTCCATCAGGAACTGCGCAAGCTGATCATCAGCAAGATCCTGGCCGCCCTGACCACCCTCACCCAGGAACAGGCCGCCGCCCTCTTCGTCCTGCTGATCGAAGGCCCTGACATGGGCTTCGCCTACGCCCCCAACTCGATTCCCGCCAACCCCGGCGAGTTCGCCGCCAAGATCATGGGGGTCATCGTCGCCCCCGGCGGCAGTGACCTCTACATCGACCCGCCCGCCGGCTTCCCCGCGGCCCCGGCCTCCTTCGGCTACCACCTCGCCAAGGTCGATCCGGCCAGCCTCCTCAACGGCGCCGCGGTGACCGCCAACACCACCCCGCAGGTCTACACCGGCGTCTACACCGCCTCCCCCGATCCGGTCAACAAGGTCCCGCCGACCTTCAAGATCACCGGTGTGGAAGCGACCACCGTGACCGTCCAGGCCATGCCCTTCGTGGGCGGCCCCCTGCAGAAGAACACGGCGGGGTTCTGGTTCGGCATGGGCACCCCGCAGGCCGCCCAGTTCGTTCCCAACCCCGATGATGCCGCCGCGGTCACCAATGCCATGCAGAACCTCATCGGCCAGTATGTCAAGATCGAGGGGTACATCCTCGAAAAACGCACCACTGGCGATTTCGGGCCCAAGACCGTCCGTGTCATCAAGATCGGCCTCGCCTCCAGCACCTTCGTGCCGGCCGGCGTGCAGATTCCCACCGCCCCCTCCGGCGGAACCGCCCTCACCAACCAGGAAGGCCAGTGGAGCTTCAACAAGAGCGCCCTCCAGCCGGGTGAGATGTTCCAGTTCACCTGGATGGTCAGCGGCGTCGCCACCAGTTCGTTCGTCGACTTCAACCCCCAGACCCTGGTGAAGAGCCCCCAGTTCCGCTTCCAGAACCAGGTCAGCGGCCGCGACATGTGGGAATCCAACGGCCACACCGTCACCGTGAGCGGCACCCGCAGTCCTGACGGCAAGCGGCTGTTCATCACCAGCTTCACCGACACCTCCACCACCTGGCCGGCCCCGGGCGAGACCTTCGTCCCCACCGGCACCGCTCTGACCGATCAGGTCGGCACCTGGACATTCAACAACTCTCAGACCGACCCCGCCAACATGTTCCAGTTCTCCTGGATGGAGGGGAACACCGAAAAGAAGGCCTACGTCGATTTCGACCCCGCCAACCTCGCCAAGACCCCGACCTTCCGTCTCAAGGATCCCACGAACGGCCGTGACATGTGGGAGTCGAACGGCCACCAGGTGACCGTTTCCGGCACCCTGACCACCACCGGCCGGCTCTTCATCACCAAGTTCACTGACTCCTCCACCACCTGGCCCACCCAACCAACCCCGACCAACGCCGAAGTCCTCAGGTCCTACGCGATTCCTGGCGGGATGGGCGGCGGCCTGGCCGGCGCGGACCCCGACTTCTTCCTCTTCCATGCCCGGGTCAGGAACACCGCCGGCCAGTTCGTCCTCCTCGACACGACGCAATTCCGGCCAGACGTCAACCTGATCCAGGTGCCCCAAGCCCTGCGGACCCAGATGACCACCATGCTGACCAATGCCGGCGGCAGCACCGTTCCTGTCGAAGTGACCGGAGTTTGGGGCCCCGACGTCCAAGATGGCTCTTACCTCCGCAGGCAGTTCATCCCCCAGACCATCACGCTCTTCCCCGGCCCCTACACTCAGTAAGCCTGAGCGATCAGCCATCCGAACCCCGGGCGACCTGGCCCGGGGTTTTTCCTTCCCGGTCGATCGGCCCCCCCGCCTCTCCTTGCCCTGGGTCAGGCCTTGCTTTACTATGGAGCATCCCCCGTTCCCTTCCCCTTTCGCGGGAGGCCGAACCACCGCCCATCCGAGGAACCGCGCATGGACATCAAGGAACAGTACCAGGAACTCGCCCGTCAGCTCGGCCTGACCTTCAAGGAAGGCATCAACGGCCTCCTCGAGTCGAAGGTCCTGCAGAAACTCGAGGACCAGATGATCGCCCCCGAGGTGCCCGAGTTTTTGAAGAACGACCTGATCCAGAAACTGCTCGCCTCGGTCTTCCTGGGCATGGCCGCCGGCACCTACCACGGCTACGAATTCTTCGTCTACCGGGGCGTCACCTCCCACGGGAAGGGCCGGCACACCTACTACTGCAAGGTCAACCTGGCCTTCCCCGCCCCCCTGGCCGCCGACCTCACCATCGTGCCGCTCGGCTTCTGCCGCCGCCTCTGGCGCGCGGTGTTCAGCGGCAACACCGTGTTCACGGGGAACCGCGCCTTCGACGCCGCCCTCGACGTCACCGCCAGCGACCAGGCCCGGGTGGGGCGCCTGACGCGTTTCTTCCAGGCCTACCCCTCGGCGAAAATCTCCGATCACGGCATTTCCTACCGCGGGCTGGGCGAGATCCTCCCCATCGACCAGGCCCGCCGCGTCATGGACGACATGGCCGAGGCGGCCAGCCTGTTCTTCCCGCCGGGGGGGTCCTGACCGTCCTTTCCACGAACGGCCCGCACCCGTCCCGGCCGGCTCCCGTCCGATGCCCCCCGACGGAAGCCCCGCCGTCTCCCGGCCGCCGAAACCCAGATGCCCCCTCGCCCCGCCCGACCGGAGCCGAGCCCCTGGGAGAACCGCCCGGGCCAGGGCAACTGGCCATTCCCCCTGGGGCCGCTGATTCTTGCCGGGAACGAGCGATCCTCCCGCCAGGCAAACGGCCGGACAGGAATGCTTCAGTGCGTCAGTCCTGACGCAAAGCTTCCCGTCCCGGGATCCCCGACTATTCCCAGGAATCAGCTTCCCGAGAGGATCCCCGCCTTTCCTCTTCTTGGCACTCCGCTTGCTTTTTTGTTGACCGGCCGGACCGTCAGGTGGCCGATCCCCCGGCTCCCACCGGTCCGGCCGAAAGGAGGCCCCTGACCCGCCGGTCGGGCCTCGCCCGCTCCCCC
>CAZKPI010000083.1:0-2708 GCA_964554555.1 uncultured bacterium | reverse complement strand
AGGTGCTTGCCCCATGAACCTTCTGCTGGCCTGGTTTTTCCGGTTCATCATCCCCCTGGCCATGATCAAGGTTCTGTACCAATTCCAGGACTTCCTGGACGAACGGGAACAAGATACCCAATGGCGTCAGCGGGCTTTCCCCGGGCCGCGCGCCCCGTCCCGGCAAACCGTCAGCCCAGCTCCCGCCCGCCCTTCCCCGTTCTCTTCGAAACGCGGTTCTGATTGCGCGGGAAAGCGGATTTCCCTATAATCGCACCCATGGTCATCAAATTAAGAGGAGAGAGAATGATGCCTGAGTCGAGCAATCGCGAACGCGACCTGGTTCTGGCCCCCAACGAATTCGCCTTCATCAGCGACCAGACCAAGGGTCAGGTCAACGTCTACGTCGGACCCTACAAGACCAGCCTGGCCAACACCGACCAGCCGGTCGTTTTCAACGAGCGCTCGAAGCGGTTCGAGCGGTGCAGTCTCGAGCAGGCCATCCAGATCTTCGCCATCGCCCCCGAGGGCTGGTACATGATCATGAAGAATCCGGCCCGCGACGGGAACCACCCCAAGCTGGCCTTTTCCAACAGCCTGACCGACCTCGACGTCGGCCACAAGGTCAACATCTCCGGCCCCACCAGCTTCGCGCTGTGGCCGGGCCAGATGATCCGCATCGTGCCGGGCCACACCCTGCACTACAACCAGTATCTGATCGTCCGGGTCTACGACGAGGAGGCGGCCAAGAAGAACTGGGAAAAGGCCATCATCAAACCCCAGACCAAGCCCGCCAGCGGCCTCCTGCCCGGCGACCAGCCCGCGGAAGACGTCATCAAGCCCGCCCTCGAACCCAAGGCTCTCACCACCGGCCGCCTGCTGATGGTGCAGGGAACCGATGTCTCCTTCTACATCCCCCCCACAGGCATCGAGGTGGTGCGCGACGCCAACGACAACTACGTGCGCGAGGCGGTCTCCCTCGAACGCCTGGAATACTGCATCCTGCTCGACGAGGACGGCAACAAGCGGTTCGTGCGCGGCCCGGCCGTCGTCTTCCCGCGGCCGTCCGAGACCTTCGTCGAGAAGAACGGCCAGCGCAAATTCAAGGCGATCGAGCTGAACGAGATCAGCGGCCTCTACATCAAGGTCATCGCCGCCTACACCGAAAACGGGCGCGAGTACAAGGAAGGCGAGGAGCTGTTCATCACCGGCAAGGACCAGATGATCTATTTCCCCCGCCCCGAACACGCCATCATCAAATACGGCGAGCAGGAGATCCACTACGCCGTCGCCATCCCCGCCGGCGAGGGACGCTATTCCCTCAACCGCACCACCGGCAAGGTCACCCTGATCAAGGGGCCCGCCATGTACCTGCCCGATCCGCGCACCGAGGTGATCGTCCGCCGCATCCTCGAGCCCAAGCAGGTCCAGCTCTGGTTCCCCGGCAACCAGGAAGCCCTCGAGTACAACCTGCGCCTGAAGCAGATGACCAAGGCCACCGCCGGCGGCGAGGAGTATCTGGCCGACGGCGAGGTCAAGAAGGCGATGGGCGGCAAGAAACAGGAAGAATCCTTGCGTGCCCAGGCCATCCCCCTCGGCCCCCCGCCCGAGAACTTCGCCGGCGACGACTTCACCCGCAAGACCGGCTATACCCCGCCCCGCACCATCGTCCTTGACACCAAATACGAAGGCGCGGTGGCCATCGACTGCTGGACCGGCTACGCCGTGCTGGTGGTCAGCCGCACCGGTGAGCGCAAGGTCATCGTCGGCCCCCGCACCTACCTCATGGAATACGACGAGTACCTCGAAGCAATGGAACTGTCGACCGGCACCCCGAAGTCGGACGACAAAAAGATCAAGACCGGCTATCTGCGGGTCCTGCACAACAAGGTTTCCGACATTGTCCAGGCCGAGTCGAAGGACCTCTGCCAGGTGCAGGTGCGCCTGTCCTACCGCGTCAATTTCGAGGGCGACCCCGAGAAGTGGTTCAACGTCGAGAACTACGTCAAGTTCCTGACCGACCACATGCGCTCCCTCCTGCGCCACGCCATCAAACAGCACGGCATCGAGGCCTTCTACAACGATGCCATCAGGATCGTCCGCGACACCGTCCTGGGCATTCAGGGTCCCGAGGGCAAGCGCCCCGGCCGCAAGTTCGAGGAGAACGGCATGCGCGTCTACGACGTCGAGATCCTCGACGTCAGGATCGGCGACGACGTCATCGCGAAACTGCTGATCGATGCCCAGCACTCGGTGGTCAAGCAGACTCTCGAGATTTCCAGCGAGAAACGGCGCGAGGACTTCGTGGCCCAGACCGAGGCCATCAAGCAGAAGATCGCCAGCTCGATCGCCGAGACCAAACAGAAAGACCTCCAGCTCGCCACTGAGGAGGCCAAGGCCCAGCTCGTGCTGAACCTGGCCAAACTCGACAGCGAGATCGAGTCGCGCAAGCGCACCCTGGAGGCCCGCCTCGCCGACCAGGACAACCTGTCCGCCATCGACAAGGCCGAACTGGCCCGGAAAAAAGAGGCCTACGACCTCGAGATCGACATGACCAGGCGCAAGCTCGACCTCGAGATCAATCGCCTGAAGGCCGAGGTCCAGGGCGTCGTCGACCGCGCCGAGGCCATCTCCCCCGACCTCATCGCCGCCCTGCAGGCCTTCGGCGACAAGAACCTCGCCGAGAAGATGGCCGAGAGCATGGCCCCCCTGGCCATCCTTGGCGGCAA
>CAZKPI010000082.1:11938-12237 GCA_964554555.1 uncultured bacterium | reverse complement strand
GGGGGGGGAGGTCGGGCCCCGACGGGAGTGGCGGGCCGCACCGGCACGGGGGCGGGCCCGGGCGGGCCCGGCGGCAAAGCTCCTCCCGGCGGGGAGGCCCGACCGGGAACGCCGGGCGCCGGTCATGGCCCCGGTTCGGCGGTTGCGGGCCGCCCCGGTCGCGGCGGTCATGGCGGACCGGCGCCTTTGCCGTTGGGTTCCGAAGAAGACAGGCAATCGCCGAGTTCGAAGGCGGAAGTGGAAAAGATGCTCAAGGATATCGCCAAATTCCGCAAGCGGGTGCATGAGGAGAGCCAGGA
>CAZKPI010000082.1:3965-11880 GCA_964554555.1 uncultured bacterium | reverse complement strand
ACGCGAGGTCTACCGTCTGCGGCTGATCCAGCCCCTGCATTTCGGCCACAAGGCGTTCGAGTCCAAGGATTACGCGGAAGCCATCCGCCAATATCAGAAGGCTCTCGAGGATCCTCTGTCCACGCCCTGTACGCGGTATCTCACCTATAACTACATGATTGAAGCGGCCCGCAAGAGCAAGGACCTCGAGAAATATATCGAACTGACCACGGCGCAGGCGCGTCTCATTGAAGAGGAGGACCTGAGCGCGCTGGGCCTGGAGAAAATAGAGGGAATGAAGAGGGCCTTCGAGGACCGGGGCAAACTTCTGCGGGCCTCCAAAGACGTGGGTCTCCTGGACAGCATCGTCGAGGAGCGGATGCGGCGGGAGCATGCCACCAGCGAGAAGTCGCGGTCGCGGATCACCGCCGCTGTGCGGAAGGACATCGAGAGAGCGGAGAAGGCGTTTTATCATGATCCGGTATTTTGAGGGGAAACGGGCTTCCAGGCAAGGTTCCGCCTACCTGATCGTGATCGGGGTGATCTCGGTCATCCTGGTGATCGTCCTGGGATTCTTCCGTGGGAACATCGCCCGGCATTTCACGACACGGATCATGAGCAACGAGAAACGCGCCGAAGCCCTGGCCGAATCGGTGGCCGAACTCGTCCTGCGGCGGATCAAGGACACGATGAACGACCCCACCGAGGCCAACTTCTTCCCCCTGTTCCGCATTCCGCTGGTGTTTGACGGGGCCAGCGACTTCACCGCGCCCGACGGGGTCGGGAAGGAAAACGTGCCCCTCGACATCGGCCCCTATTCGACGCCGATCTCGTTTGACCTGGTGACCAACCCCACGACCACCGGCCTGGAAGCCGCCCAGAGCCTTATCGCCGAGATGGGGGGCACCACCCACGTGACCAAGCTGAATGTTGACGTCGAAGTTGTCCAGGCGGAGGCGTTCAGTTCGAAAAAGTCGGGGTATCAGGTGGCGGCGGTGTCAACCAAGCATGCCGAAGCCCAGGGCGATTCGGCCAAGGTCCTCGACAAGATCCAGACCGCGCAGAGCTACGGGACGCTCTCGCAGTTGGTCGGCAACATCGATTTCAATTTCTATCTGCCGAATACCACGCTGAACCCGCTCAACGTGACCACCAACGACCGGCATGACATCGAGGTCGACGCGGGCATCTTTTCGGGCCTGGTGGAAGCCACCGTCTATCTCAGCAAGCTGTCAGCGACCAAAGTCCACTACAAGATCGTGGTCGATGCGCCGTTAAAAGGCTTCACGAAGGAAGACGACATCGATTTCGAGGAAGTCTTCAAGAAATACATCGATATCGGCAACCGGCCCATTTCCATTGCCTCCATCCTCGACATGATCATGGGGTCCACCGACCTGTCGCGTTCGTGGGCGGCCACGGTTTTCCAGGGGGCCGCCAGCAACGGATACAACGCGATTCCCGGCGCGATCAAGAGCAAGATCAACGGCAGTTCGCCGTTCTCCCCCCCGCAGGTGGTCGAGAAGGGATTGATGCTGAGGGTGACCGTCGAGGTCGAGTACAAGCCCCAAGGGGCCGGGGGAAAGACGATCCTTCGCACGCTGATTGCTGACCGGGAATTCAAGGTCTCCGACATCCAACCGGTGGCGCCCGAATACACCTTCTTCGTGGTCAACTCCGACCTGGTGAACGAGGATTTCTCGATGGGGCTGGGGGGCGAGATCAAATGGTACGAACTGCCTCCCGCGGCTCCGATCGCCACCATCTCGATCCACCACCTTCCCGACAAGAAATTCGACCATTGCGACGGCCTCAGCGGCGGCAGTTCGGCGGCCAACTCGACCTGCAAGGTGCCGGGCATGCTGCGCATCAATTCCAACGTCAAGATGACGATCAACACGTTCCTGGGAACGAAAGACGAGCCGACCCTCACCGAGTACAACGCCCTGGCCGGGAACAAGTTCGTCGCCAAGCCGTTCCAGGTCATTCCGATCTTTCAATGGAAGGACCGGTCGCCGGTCCACGAGGTCGACTTCCCCGTGGTCAAGCACCTCGACATCCAGTTTTCGCCATACAACCCGCTGGGGGTGGCGGCGCTCAAGAACCTGCTCGACTTCTGCGATGCCCTTTCCGCCCCGTCACTCCTGTATGGGGAAGGGCATTTCGAATATCCGCTGGGCTTGAGGGGGGAAGCCTACCTCAACATGCGTCACGCCAACGTGAAGGTCAAGGTCGACCCCCGGGGGCAGGATGGCCATCCCAAGGACATCACCGAGTGCTTCATCGATTACAAGAACCTGGAAAAGCCGTTCGGCCTGCCCGGTCTGCCGTGTTACGACAACCCCGCCGACTGGAATTCCGGCGAATGGGAAAACATGCCCGCCAACCTCTACAGCACCCTGCAGTATGCCAAGAAGGCCGACCATTTCTACGAGGATGAAGGGCAATTCTGGGGCGATGCGGAACGGTTTCCGGGCGGGGTCTACGACTGCACGGGGGTGACCTACGTGAAAGGGGATCTCGACGTGGGCAACTGCCCGGGTTCGGAATTCAGGGTCAAGGGCAAGGGACTGCTGGTGGTCAAGGGCAACATCAACCTTCCCAAGAACGTCAAGCGGGAAGGGGCCCTCGGGGAGACCGTTTTCGGGCTGATCGCCCGCCAGGGCGGCATGAATGTGGAAGGGGCCTGCCACGTGATCGAAGCGGCCTGCTACGCCAACGGGTCGTTGTTCACCGCGGCCGGCCACAATCTGCGTATTGACGGCAATCTGGTGGTCAACGACTTCGAGCGGGCCGACGCCCAGAGTCTCGAGGTCTTCTACAACGGCCCCGCCTGCCGGATCTCCCCGTTGTCCGTGATCCGGGATGTTGGCAAATACGAGCCAAAGAGGTATCATGTGTCGGTCGGGAAGAAGTGGTCCCGATTCGAATTCCTGAAACAATAGGAAGACACGTGACAGCCCGCTTTCGCGGCCTGACCATCCTGGAAATCGTGGTGGCCACCCTGATGTTCCTGCTGGCGGCCATTCCCCTGTACCGTGCTCTCAGCGCGGGTGCCGCCAAGGAAGTCGATTCGACCAAGCTGTCGATGGCCCGCAAGATCCTCGAATCGATGCGGGCCGAGGTGGTGGCCAAACCCTTCAAAGACATTGCCGATCCCATCGGCGGCAGTACCACGCTGGTCGATCTGCCGGGCGGGTTGTTCACCAACACCGTCGGGGAGGTCCTGAACATCCAGAAGACCTACAAGGATTTCGAGATGACCGTCAAGGCGCGGTTCGCCACGCCCGGGTCGGTCATCGAGGTCAAGGGTTCGGTGGTCTGGACCTCGACCAACGGCAAGCCGCACGCCCCGGAAGAACTGACCTTCCTGATCATCAAGCCATGACCAGCCAACAAGGCCGGCGCGGGGTGACCCTGGTCGAGGTGCTGATCGCCGCCGCCCTGACCATCATCATCGCCGGCGGCATCTACGGCCTGCTCAGCGCCACCCGCCACACCGCCACCGTGGCCAAGGCCAAGGGCGAGCTGAAAAACATGGCCGAGGTGATCCTGCGGCAGTTGGAAAAAGACATTTCCACCTCGCGGGCCAAGGTCACCACGGTCGGCAGTGGTTCGACCGCCTCGCCCACGGTGACCACCGACTTCCAGCCCACCGGCAACGGCTGGACGATGGTTGTCCCCGAAGGCATGTCCTGGATGAAGGTCGATTACGAGGTGGCCCTGCCGAACCTGACCCGCTCGGCCAGCAACACCAACCGCCTGCTCTGCAAAAACGTGAAGAAGCTGAACATCAGCAAACTGAGCGTCGAGCAGTGGAGCATTGACCTCGAGCTGGAAATGATCCCCGAGGGGATGACCAAGCCGCTGTCCCACCAGCAGACACTTTTGGTCACGATCCGCGAGGCGGTCACCGCCAATCTCGACACGGGTGTCGCCTTCGGCGGGGATGCGGGGACGCAACACGGAAGACGTCGTCGACAGCTACTGACGGGGTGGGAGCGCCGTTCCCACCCTCCTTTTTTCCATGATCCGCCGGAAGGCTTGGCGAAGGGACTTTGCCCCTTTCACCCCACCAGGGCCGATGGCCCTGGACCGTTTCTTCTGGCGAGGGGAACGCTGAGGCGTTCCCCTCGCGGAAGCTCCGCTTCGCGGTTCGTCAGCCATTGAAACGGACCAGTGCTTTTTTCGTATCCTCTCCTTGAGGATGGTCTTGGGGCCGCCGACCGGATGGACTGCCCCGCTCGCCCGTTCCTGCCCTTCCCCTCTTCCCCTTCGGTTTCAAAGGTTCTCCCGGGCATATCCTTGCCCGATGCAACCGCGGCGCCGCGGCGCGGTCGGATTCTTGCCATGAAAAAACCCCGGGAACCGAAGTTCCCGGGGTTCCCTTGTGGCGGGGATTACTTGGCTTTGGCCTTGAGGGCGTCGTACTCGGCCTTGGCCTTGTTCATCTCGGCGGCGACCTTCACCGCGTCAGCCTGGCGACCCTGGGCCAGGAGCTCGTTGTAGAGGCGATAGAGTTCCTGGTACTTGGCGTAGGCCAGCTGGACTTCGGAGGCGTAGGTCCCGACGGTTTCGGCGGAATCAGCGGCGATCGAGACCTCGGGGGCGCCGGCGTCACCCGACACCGGAATCTCGCTGCTGCCAGCCACGGAACCGATGGTCACACTGCCCTGGCCGGCGTCACCGGCGAGAGGATTGGTGCCGACGGGCATGGCGACGTTGGTCGAGCCGCCCTTGCCGAACAGACCGGCGATCTTGTGTGCGGCCCAGTTGCCGACCATGCCGCCCACGATACCGCCGATGATGGTGCCGAACGGCGGGAAGATCATGGAGCCAAGCATGGTGCCGAGGGTGGAGCCCACGGTCTGGCCGGCCACGCCGACCCAGTCGATGCTCTTGAAGGCCTGCTTGATGCTGAACCGGCCGTTCTTCAGGTCACCGGCGAGGTAGGCGCCCACGGAGCCGCCGACGATGGAGCCGAAGGTGGGGGCGAGGGCGGAGAGGACGCCGCCGACGACCGGCACGGCGCTCAGGAAGGGAACGAAGAAACTGCCGGCCGCGGCACCGGTCACGGAGCCGACCACGCCGCCGGCGAACTCGGCGGAGCAGACGGTCTTGAGGGCCTTCTTGAGGGAGGGCTTTTCACCCTTGATGATCTGGGTGGCGAGATCGACACCCACGGTGATCCCGGCGGTCATGAGGAGGTTCTTGGGGCTGAAGCCGGACTTGAGGCTGTCCTTGACGTTCTGGAAGCCCTGGCCGGTCATTTCCTTGCCCTTCTGGTAACCGGCCTTGAACTTCTCACCGGTCTTGTCGAAGAAGCCGGGCTTCTTTTCGCCGGAGGCGGCCTGACCCGCCTGGCCGGTCTGGCCGGACTGGCCGGACTGGCCGGCGTCACCAGCGGGAGCGCCTTCCTGGCCCTGGGAGACCTGGCCGGACTGCTCGGACTGGCCGCTCTGGCCGGACTGGCCGCTCTGGCCGGACTGACCGCTCTGGCCGGACTGGCCGCTCTGGCCGGACTGACCGCTCTGGCCGGACTGACCACTCTGGCCCTGGTCGCCGGACTGGCCGCTCTGGCCGCTCTGGCCGGACTGGCTGGCGTCACCGCCCTTGGCGGCGTCGGTCTTGGCGGGGGTGTTCTTGTGGAAGATCTTGGCGATGCGTTCCTTGGCGCCGCGCAGAAGGTCGCCAATCTTGGAGCCGGTGCTCTTCACGGCCGTGCCGACCTTGTCGAGGCCGTTCTTGGCGCCGTCAACGGTCTTGGTGCCGAAGTTGTTGCCGGCTTCCTTCCCGCTCTGGAAGCTGTCCTTGATCTTGGAGCCGTACTCGCTCAGCTCGTTCTTGATCCAGGAGCCGGAGGTCTTGGTGCCGCTCTGGGCCGCGCCGGAAGTGGCGGCATCGGCGGCCATGGTCTGGGGGGCGGCGCCCGCGGCGGCGGCGGCGCTGTTGTCAGCGACGGTGCCGAGGTTGGCCGAACCCGCGTTGCCGGCAGTGGCCTGGGACTGGGAGACCAGGTTCCCCGCGGGGGTGGAGGTCACCTTGGTGGACCCGGCGGTGGAGGCCTGGGAGGAAGCGCCGGAGGTGGCTCCCGTGGCGGCCGCCTGGGAGGTGGTCCCGGCGGTGGCCGCTCCGGTGGTGGCGGCCGTGGATCCGCCGCCGAAGATGAGCTTCATGTACTGGCTCATTTCGAGGGCGACTGGCTTGCCATCCATGTAGCGGACATTGTAGTGGAGGGTCTGGGTTCCCTGTTTCACCGTGACCCACTGGCCGGGAGTGACCGCGATGTTCTGACCGGCGACATTCACGTTGATGCTCTCGTACGCGGCGAGCAACGGAGCTTCGAGCGCGAAGGTGGCGATCAGGACCACGGCCATGATCTTGGAGAGAAGCTTGATCGTCTGATTCCTCATACTAAGTTACTCCTGAATTGGTTTACCCGATAACCCTTGGCAACCTACCCACGAACCCAGAGGACCGAGCGGAAATTCTTGAGGACTACCCTACCCAAAAACCTTGAACCAGAACCCGTTACAGAAACCTAACCCGTAAAACCCCAGGTGTACCCAACACCTTGTGTTCAATTATAGCAGACGATCGAAAAACCGCAATGCCCGGAAGCGGAATTTCCCGGATTTTGTCGGAACCCATATTTGGTCCAGGGGCGTTGGCGAAAGGATCGGCGGGGCGAGAGACAGACCAATTCCCCATTTTTGGGGGGGGTGACGGTCCGTGGGGGGGAGCGGCGCGGTGACCTGCCGGCCGCGGGCTCTTCCCGGTGTGTGGCGGGCCGCGGCGGACGAAATGGGGAAGGCGGCGTTGAGACCGGCATGGAGGAAGACTTTTGGCGATGCGCGGGACTGGCGTTTCCCGCCGGGTTTTCCGCGCATATGAGGATGGGCGATCTGGTGCCAGTTATGCCCGGCGGGTGGATGGTCTGCTGGAGGCGGGTTAGACCGGATCAGAGCGGTCGAAACGGGGACTGGCGGCAATCAATCGGCCCAGCCAGAAGACACGGCCATCCCGCTCTGTCGTCGCCGGAATGAGGAAAGGGGATCGATGCTCCTGGCACCAGACCCCCGAGGCGCAGGAAGGTCCATTCAAATGAGAAAATCTTCACAAAATAACCAGGCTGGAAGGGCAGAAATCCGGCCGTCCGCCGCCCTGTATGGGACGGCGATGCGACGGCAAGGGTCGCGAATATGCCTGGGGCTCCTTGACGAATCGCCAAGAAAGTGCTAAATTTCACAATAAGAGGTGATTCATGCCGGACCCGTTCGATATTGTGAAAGACATCATTCATCGGCATGACCACGACCGGTCCCGGTTGATCCAGGCGATGTACGAGATTCAGGAGACCCTGGGTTTCCTGTCTGACCCCATCCTTTCCATGCTGGCCGAAGGATTCCGGGTGGCCAAGAGCGAGGTGTTCGGCATCGCTTCCTTTTATCCCCATTTCCACCTGAAGGCGCGGGCCCGGTACACCATCCGGTGCTGTACCAGTGTTGTCTGCGAGATCTGCGGGGGGGCGGGTCTGCGGGAAGCCATCCGGCGGCACCTGCGCATTCGCGACGGGGAGACCACCCGGGACGGGTTGTTCCACTTCCGCCCGGTGGCTTGCCTGGGGGCGTGCGACCAGGCTCCGGTGGTCAAAATCAACGACACGGTGTTCGGGGGAATGACGCGGGAGCGGATTCCCGAACTTCTTCAGCAGGTGGCCCGCGAGGGCCTCAAGGAGGAGACTGCGTGACCGGGCGGGAGTTCCTGCTCAACCACCTGGCGGCGCCGGATGTCCACACTCTGGAAGGGTACCGGCGGGCCGGCGGGTTTGCCGCCCTGTCCAAGGCGCTGGGCTCTCTCAGCCCGGCGAAGGTGCGGGCCGAGATCGACCGCTCCGGACTTCGCGGGCGCGGGGGCAGTTGTTTCCCCTCGGGTC
>CAZKPI010000082.1:0-3955 GCA_964554555.1 uncultured bacterium | reverse complement strand
GCCGGGCACAAAACACCAGGAAAAACGCGGGGGGACAAATGGCGAGGAGGGCGGGCCGGGCGGGTTCAAAGACGGGCGCCTCCTCCAGGGAAGCCCGTTTCTGATCCTGGAAGGGATCCTGCTGGCGGGCTTCGCCGCCGGGGCCCGGCACGGGATCTGCATCATCCGCAAGGGGGCGAAGGACACGCTTCGCCGCTTCCGGGAGGCCGTTGGCCAGATGACGGAGCAGGGACTCCTGGGACCGGATATCCTTGGCCGGGGTTTCTCTTTCGATGTGCGGGTGGTGATCGGGGCGGGAGTTTTCTGCTGTGGCGAGGAAACCGCCCTGCTGGAATCGGCGGAAGGGCGACGGGGGCATCCCCGGGCGCGGCCGCCCTATCCGGTCGAGAAGGGGTTCCATGGCCACCCGACCCTGGTCTCCAACGTCGAGACGCTGGCCAACGTTCCGTTCATCATCGACCGCGGGGCCGACTGGTTCCGGGGCATTGGGCTTCCGGAGGAGCCGGGAACGCGGGTCCTGAGCGTCAGCGGGCATATCCGCACGCCCGGGATCTACGAGGTGCCGACGGGAACTCCGTTGCGGCAGGTCCTGGAGCTGGCCGGCGGGCCCCGCCCAGGCGAGGAGATCGTGGCGGTACTGCCCGGGGGGGCCGTCTCCGGCTTCCTGCCGGCCAGGGACTTCGATGCCCCGGTATCGCAGGAGGGGCTTGAGCGGTATGGCTCCTGCCTCAGCTCCGGGGCGGTCATCGCTTTTTCCGACCGGTGCTGTTTCGTGCAGGTTGCCCAGCGGCTGGCCGCCTTTTTTGAGCAGGAATCCTGCGGGCGCTGTACGCCCTGCCGGGAAGGGACCGCCAAAGTGCGGGAAATCCTGGAAGATATTTCCGGGCCCCGCCGCAAGGCTGGCGGGGAAGGGCGCCGGGCCGCCTGGCGGGAGGTGGCCCCGCCCCGTCCCTTCACGTTGCTGGAGCCGCTGGTTGAGACGATCTCCCGGGCCTCGGCCTGCGGGCTGGGCCGGGCGGCCGGAGTGGCCATTACCAGTGCCCTGCGGCTGTTCCCCGAGGAGTTCGCCGCCCATTTCGAGCGGCAGGAATGTCCCCGGCAGGTCTGCTGGAAATAGGCGGATACGGATGGGCGGCAACGGGAAAGTGAACCTGGTCATCAACGGGTGTTCCCTGCAGGCGGAACGGGGAACCACCATTGCGGAGGCGGCGGCCATTCGGGTGGCCATTCCGCGGCTGTGTTCCCTGCAGGCCCGGGAGCACCATGGCGCCTGCCGGGTATGCGTGGTGGAGGTCAAGGGAGAGCGGGATCTGAAGCCCGCTTGTGAGACCCAGGTGGCCGAGGGCATGGTGGTGGAAACCTCCTCGGCGGTGGTGCGGCGGACGCGGCGGATGCTGGTCGAACTTTTGCTGGCCAGCCATCCTGATGACTGCACGACCTGCGACCGCAGTGAGGATTGTGAACTGCGCAAACTGGCCCACGATTCAGGGATCCGGGGGCGGTATTTCCCCCGGGGGCCCAAGGAGGGCTTCTTCCCCGACACCTCGCATCCGTCGCTGGTCCGGGACCCCAACAAGTGCCTGCTGTGCGGCCGGTGCGTGCATGTCTGCCGGCAGGTGCAGACCGTCGAGGCCATCGGGTTCGCCTACCGGGGCGTGAAGACGCAGGTGACCAGCCCATTTGCGGGGGGGCTGGGGGAGTCGCCCTGTGTCGGGTGCGGCCAGTGCATCCTGGCCTGTCCGGTTGGAGCCCTGCACGAACAGCACGATCTCGACGCGATCTGGGAGGCGCTGGGGGATTCCGGACTGACGATGATTGCCCAGGTGGCGCCGGCCACGCGCGTCTCGCTGGGGGAGGAATTCGGGTATCCCCCCGGCACCATCATGACCGGGCAGGTGGTGGCGGCCCTGCGGCGGCTGGGGTTCGGGTATGTGTTTGATACCAGCTTTGCGGCCGACCTGGTGGCGGTCGAGGAGGCGCACGAGCTGGTGAGGCGGATGCGCCGGGGGGGGCCCCTGCCGCTGATCTCGAGCTGTAGCCCCGGCCTGGTCAAGTTCGTCGAACATTTTTTCCCCGACCTCCTGCCCCATCTGTCGGTCTGCAAATCGCCCCACCAGATGTTCGGCGCCCTCGCCAAGAGTTTCTTCGCGGCGGGCCGCGGGCTCGACCCGCGCCGCATCCGGGTGGTGTCGGTCATGCCCTGTACCGCAAAGAAGTTCGAGGCGGCCCGAACCGAGATGAAGACCGGCGGCGGGCGGGACGTGGACTTTGTCCTGACCAACCGCGAGCTGGCCCGGCTGATCAAGGAAGGGGGGATCGGGTTCGGCACCCTGCCGGAAGCGAGTTTCGATTCCCCCATGGGCACGGCTTCCGGGCCGGGCACCCTGTTCGGGGCGGCCGGCGGCGTGCTGGAGGCCACGCTGGAGACGGTACGGGGAATTCTGGGCGCCCCGCCGGCGGGGGCGGGGGAGTATGACGGCATTCGCGGCATGGCGGAAACCCGGCGGGCCCGGTTTCCCCTTGGCGACCAGACCTTCGCGGTGGCCGCGGCCAGCGGCCTGGGAGCGGCCCGCACCCTGCTGGACGAGGTCCGGAGCGGGAATCCGGAGGGACTGGTTTTTCTCGAGCTGATGGGGTGCCCGGGCGGGTGCGTGGGAGGAGGGGGGCAGTCCCGGGGCACCACGTTCGAGGTCCGCTCGGCGCGGGCGGCCGCCCTGCGGCGGGAGAGCCAGGGCGGGCCCCTGCGCCGGCCCCTCGACAACCCGGCCGTCCAGGCGCTGTATGATGAATTCCTCGGCAAACCCGACGGTCCGAAATGTCGGGAGATCCTGCACACGCGCTACTTTCCGCGCAGTAAATTCTGGTAGGGCGGGGGGCGACCCCCAGGCCCAGGAGAACAAGCCATGAGCACACGTGCCCACACCGACGTTTTCGATCCCGGACGGGTGGAAGCCCAGCTGAGGAACGCCCCGGCGTTCGACCGCGGGCGGTTCACCGAGGTGCTGGCGAAAGCCGTCCGACTGGAAGGTCTGGCGCAGGAGGAGATCGCCTTCCTGCTCGGAGTCGAGTCCCCCGATGACCGGCACGCCCTGGCGGCCGCCGCCATCCAGGTCAAGGAAGCCATCTACGGTCCTCGCCTGGTGTTGTTCGCGCCGCTCTACACCTCGAGCCATTGCACCAACGACTGCCTGTATTGCGGATTCCGCAGTCAGTCCCCGGCGCCGCGGCGGCGGCTGTCGCTCGAGGAGGTCAAGCGGGAGACCGAGGCCATCATCGCGATGGGCCACAAGCGGATCCTGATGGTCGCCGGGGAGGACGCCCGGCTGACCGCCGCCGACCTGGCCGCCCAGATGGAGGCGATCTACTCGGTGAAGACGCCGAAAGGGAACATCCGGCGGGTCAACGTCAACTGCGCCCCGCTCGAGGTCGAGGGCTTCCGGAAGTTGAAGGCGGCAGGCATCGGGACGTCGCAATGCTTCCAGGAGACCTACCATCCGGAAACCTATCGGAAGATGCACCCGAGAGGCGCCAAGAGCGACATGGGGAACCGGTTGCACGTCTTCGACCGCTGTATCGAGGCGGGCATCGACGATTTCGGGATGGGGGTGCTGTTCGGGCTGTACGACCACCGGTTCGAGGTGCTGGCGCTGATGGAGCACATCGCCTGGCTCGAGCGGGAGTTCGGGATCGGCCCGCACACCATTTCGATCCCGCGGCTGGAGCCGGCCGAGGGGACGGACGTCTACGAGACGACCCCGTGGAAGGTCTCCGATGCTGATTTGATCAAGGTCACCGCCATCCTGCGTCTGGCGGTTCCGTATACCGGCATCATTCTGTCAACGCGGGAATCGCCGGCTTTGCGCCGTGAACTTCTGCGGGTCGGCGTGTCGCAGATGTCGGCCGCCTCCATTACCAACCCTGGGGGGTATGCCGAGGGCGAGGGGACGGTCCCGCA
>CAZKPI010000081.1:0-12370 GCA_964554555.1 uncultured bacterium | reverse complement strand
CGGCTGAAAGTCAGGAGCAGTTGGTCGGGAACGTTGTTGGAATCGAACACCCCATTCTGGTTGCGATCGACCCATTTGGCCGAAACCAGCGCCAAGGGGGGCTGGTAGGCAACCGAAATGTTGTCGGCATTTTCTGCCGCGTTGGAATTGGTTGTGTTGTCAGCCCGGTCGGGCCCCATGGAATAGACCGTTCCCGCCGTCCGGTCGATTTTGTAGGGGGAACCCCAGGGGTCGATGGGAGATTTGTTCAAATATCGGCCGGCGAGGAGTTTCACATCGGTGTCGGGATATTCGCCCTCGCGGGTCTCGTAGACCACCAGCGCCCGGGCGATCTCGTCGAGGTCGGTCTTCGCCTTGGCCAGGCGTGCTTCGGCCACGTAGGCCTGCACGTAGGGCAAGGCGGCGCCGGCCAGGATGGCCAGGATGGTGATGACCACCAGAAGCTCGATCAGCGTGAAACCTCGTCTCATAGTCTTATTCTCCTTGGCTACTGAGGCTGAATAATTACATCTTGGCTCGAAAGACACAGGGTGGGAATCCGGCCCGTATCCACAATCGAGTTGGCCGGAAGACCGGACCGGACGGTCAGGGTATCGCTTCCTGGGACAAAGGCGTTGCTCACACCCGTGGCCAGGTTGACCACAAAATTCCGCCCGTCGCCGTAGGGGGCCAGACTGTTCCAATTGAGGGCGGCATTCAGAGTATCGGTGCCGGACAGCTGGAAATACGCGTGCGCCCCGCCGGGAGCGGTAACCATGGTGCAGGAGGAAGACACAACGCGGGAAAACAAGAGCAGGAGCTGATCGGGGGTGTTCTGGGTATCGACCTGCCCGGTGTGGTTGGCGTCGACCCATTTCACCTGCGTGAGCGCCAGAGGCGGCTGGTAGGGGAAGACGATGTCGTCGGCGTTGAGAGGAATGCGGTCGGGACCGGCCGAGTAGACGACCCCGCTCGAGGTGGCCACGATATAGGGCTTGCCCCAGGGGTCCATGGGGGATTTGGAGAGGTAGCGGCCGTCGAGCTGGAAGACGTCTGAAGCGTTGTAGGTCTTTTCGCGCATCTCGTAGGTGGCCAGCGCCCGGCTGATCTCCTCGAGATCGCTCTTGGCTTTGCTGATGCGGCTTTCCTGAACGTAGGTCTGGACGAACGGCAGGGCCGCCCCGACCAGGACAGCCAGGATGGCGATCACCACCAGCAATTCGATCAGTGTGAACCCACGCCTCAACGGGTCACTCCTTTCCTGTGACACTGTGTCCCACAGTGTAGCAAGGTCTCCTGCATTTGTCTCAGAATTTCGAACTTTTCCAGCGCCAAAATGGATGTGCGTTTTTTTCACGTCATGTGCAAAAAAAATAAATTATTGTTTATCTCAGCAAGGAATGTACCGGGAGTGATTTCCCGGGGCCCCGGCCAAAACATGCCCAAATCTGCATTTTGCCCTCAAAAAGCATGGAAAATTTCCCTACCCAAGGAAATTTTCCCGAGAAAAATAACATTTTATTTATTTTACATTTTCCGGCGCTGGATGACAACCGCTTCCACCCCTCCCAGCCGCCGGGGCGGCGACCCGCAGTCAACCACGCTCGAAATGTCATAGTAGGGCTTGATCCTCGTCTCCCCGAGCCTGATCTTGGGGGGAAGGGGCGGGCTGAACACGATCTTCAGGCTGGTTCCCTTGGCGGGCGCCATCACTTTCGCACTGCCAAAGGCATTCTCCGGCCCCACCGTGACGAAATCGAACAGGGAAACCCCCTCCATGCGGGCCGGCCGCGAGAAGGTGATCTCGACCTCGTCGCCAAAATCGATCTGGTTGTTCCGCGTCGCATCGATGAACTCTGCCTTCGTGATGTAGAAGTCCGCAGGGAGGTAGTAATGGACGAGATCGTCCGAAAGGGGCCTGGCATCGGCGGTTTCGTCGATCATGTTGGGCCCGCAGGAGTAGATCACCCCCAGGTCGGGCTGGTGGCGAAAGGGCTGGCCCCAGGGATCCTTGGGGGGGGCCGTCTCGAGATAGGTTCCGATGAAGGCGCCCAGATATTGGGGGGTGAAGGTGCCGATGGTGAAAGGCTTTTCCTCGCGGATGTTGTACCAGCGCACCGCTTTGGCCAGGTCTTCGAGGTCGTTGCGACAGCGGGCGATCTTGGCCGACATGATGTGGTCCTCATACTCATGGATGGCGAAAACCAGGATCACCCCCAGAATGAGCAGGGTCACCATCAGCTCGATGAGGGAAAACCCACGCCGCGCCAGCGTTTCCCGGCAAAGCGAACCGGCAGGCCCGCGCCGGCGTCCTGGCCGGCCGGTTCCCACCGGGTGGATCCCCCTGGGCGACATGTTCACCACCTGTTTCTCTGCCCGTCAGTTCACGCTGTCGAAATGCTGAACCGTCAACCCGGACGGCCCGGCCGCGGATTCCGGTTCGGGGGGCGTGTCCAGGTTCACCAGGTGCGGCGTCACCAGCATGATCATCTCGGAGTCGTAGTTGTTGGTGTTGGTGTGGCTGAGAAGCTTCTTCAGGAGCGGCACCTTGTTGAGGACCGCCGGGCTCTTGTTGAAGGAGTTGTTGGTGCTCCTGATCAGACCGCCCAGGACCACCGTCTCGCCGTCCTTGATCCGGACATAGGTGGTGGTGGTCCGCTCGGAGCGCACCAGCTGACCGTCGCTGTTGGGCGGCTCGGTGTCATCGACGGTCACGTTCAGGTCGAGGGCGATCTCGTTGTCGCGGGTGATCTCGGGGGTCACCTGAAGCCGGATGCCGACCTTCACATCGCGGTATTCCTTGTAGGGCTGGATATTGTTCCCGAAGATGTTGGTACTGGAGGCCACTTCATAGCGATAGTAGGGAACCGGGTAGATCTTCCCGATGCTGATGGTCGCCGCCTTGCCGTGAACCGCCCGGATCTTCGGGCTGGCCAGAGTCTTGGCCTTGTTCTGGTTCTCGAGGAACTCGAGGGTGGCCGCCAGGGGATACGAGGTGGGCAGACGGGTGATGTCGTTCACCTTGATGCTCCGATCCACATCGATGCCAAGAGTCTTGACCGTTTCGCGGTTCACCTCGAGCAGTTTCACCTCGATGACCGCCTGCTTCAGCTTCTCGTCGATGTTATCGATCACCCGGGCGATCAGGGCGAGGTTTTCGGGGGTGTCGTAGCAGGACAGGGCATTGATGCGTTCGTTGACCGCCATGTTCGAGGTGTCGATCTTCTCGGCCAGCGACTTACTGCCGGTGATCATGCTGATCACCTCGGACGGCTTGGCGTTGACCAGTTTGAAGGTGCGGTATTCCTTGGCCCCGAACTCCTTGGCCTCGGTCTTCGACATGATGATGAAGGTGTTCTCATTGTGGGGTTTCTTGACCAGATTGTTCGTGCTGATCAACAGGTCGAGAAGCTCGTCCAGGTTCAGGTTTTCGACGTAGAAATTGACCTGCTTGTCCTCGACCGACTCGTGGATGATCAGGTTGATGTTCATCATCTTGGAGAGGGTCTGCAGGGCATCTTTCAGGCTCAGGTCGCGGAAGAGAAGCTCGCGGGCCATGCGGCCCGTATCCTGCGAAAGGGAAATGACCGTCAGATCGTTGCCCTTCAGGGTGTATTGGAAGTCCTTTTGCAACAGCAGGGTTTTCAGGACATCCCGCAGGGGGACGTCCTGCGCGTTGATCGAGAACCGCCCCTTCACCCCGGAATCGGCCACGATCCGCAGGTTGAACTTGACCGCCAGGGCCCGCAGGATCTCGGAGAGCTCCTCCTGCTCGAACTGCATGCTGACCCGCTGGTCGAGGATCCCCGCGCCGGGCATTTCCGGCAGTTGGGCCAGGGTGGACGAAGGACCCCCGGACCGGGACTCCGCAGGGGCCGGAGCGGGCCGGGCCGCCGCCGAGGCGGCCGGGGCAGGGGTCATGGGAGCCGGGGGCAGGGTCTCGAGGAACAGGTGCTCGCCGATGAGCCGGGGAACGAAGGTTCCGGCCTGTTTGAAGACGATGGTGGCCCGGGTCACCTCCGGGTTGTCGCTCACCTGGCTCAGGCGCAGGAACCGGATCTTGGGGTGCGGCGCCAGGACGATCGAGGGTCCCTTGGCGAGCGAGAAGAAGGGCAGGTCCAGCACCAGGATGTCCGGCGCCGGCTGGCTGGATTTCAGGTCCTGGAAGGTGTGACCCGGGAACAGCTTCAGCGTCTTGGCGTCCTGCGTCTGGACGGTGGTATCGCTCAAGGAGTCCCCGAACGCGACCGAGAACCCTCCCGCCGCCAGGGCAAGGATCAACAGGATGGTTCCCACTCTCACGCCGCGTGTGCGAAAGTCCATGGCACTGCTCCTTCTGTGTCAGGCAGGGTGACCCGCCGGGGTGGCCGGCAAGAAATGAGTATCCATAATCCCTATCGGCAGTTTCGGACAGGAAGTTGAGAACGGGGTCGACGGACTGAACATTCCCCGACGTTTCCGACAAAGAAGCAGGGAAATGGAAAAAGCAAGGGAAAACTGCCGCGGGGGTTGCCTGGCCAGCATTTCCAGCGACGCCCGCCCCAGTCGTTCGCCAGATGCGCCGCACGGCGGGGGCCGGTGGAAACCTGGGTGGAAATGATCAGGGGGGTCCCGGCCACGGATGGACGGGCGGACGCCAACCAGCCGGTCGACATCGGACCAGCCCGCGGTGAGCGGCGCCGCCCAGGCAGAGGCCGGCACCGAACCGCCGGCCCAGCGTTCGGGTGGATGGATCAGGGGCGGATCAGGGAGTGCCGGCCAGCCCGCCGGTGCCGATGCCGCCAGAGCCGCCGCCGGAGCCGCCGGTGATGACGCGAGCCATCCGGAAGATCGGCAGGTACATGGCGACAACGATGAAACCGACGATACTGCCCAGCACCACGATGAAGACCGGTTCGACCATGGCGGTCATCTGGTCGACAAGGAAGTTGATCTCGTCCTCGTAGAAGTCGGCGACCTTTTCCAGCATCTCGTCAAGGTTTCCCGACTCCTCGCCAACCTCGATCATCTGCGTCGACAGCTCCGGCATGACGTTCACGGTGGCGAGCGCCTTGGCGATGGGCATGCCGCCTTCGACGTCACGCACCACGCTCAGGAGTGATTCGGCGATCACAGCGTTGTCGACCGCCTCGACACTGATGCGCATGCCGTTGATGATGGTGACGCCGGACTGGAACAGGGTGGCCAGGTTCCGGGCGTACATGGCGATGTTGTATTTCAGGGTCAGATCCCCGAACATGGGGATCTTCAGCTTGAGGCTATCGAAGAAGTACTTGCCGCTCTTGGTCTGGTTGACCTGGTAGAGCACCAGGAAGAAGCCAAGAACCACCGCGATGATGTTCAGGAAGTTGTTGCCGATGAAGGCGCTGGTGTCAATGACCAC
Source organism: uncultured bacterium (assembly GCA_964554555.1). Classification (GTDB taxonomy): domain Bacteria; phylum Muiribacteriota; class Ozemobacteria; order Ozemobacterales; family Ozemobacteraceae; genus Ozemobacter. Next base: position 7,008 of record CAZKPI010000081.1, on the reverse strand, counting down.
CTGGGTCGGCCAGGGAAGCTCCTGCCCGAATTGCGCGAACAGCTTGGCGAAGTTGGGAATGACCATCAGCATCAAAAACAGCACCACCACCACCGCCACGACGGTGATGATGGCGGGGTAGGTCATCGCCGACAGCACCCGCCGGCGCAGTTTCAACTGCCGGTCGAGCAGTTGGGACAGGCGGTCGAGAACGTTGAACAGCCGGCCGCTCTCTTCGCCGACGCGGACCAGGTTCACATAAAGCAGGCCAAAGACGTCTTCATTCTTGCGAAAGGCCATGTTGAGGGGAAGGCCGCCCTCGACCTCGTCGCGCATGCGGAAGATCAGATTCCGGAACCGGGGGTTGGTCACCTGCCGGGCCAGGGTCGCCAAGGTGCGCAGGACGGGGATGCCCGCCTTGTTCAGGGTGGCAAAATACTTGGTGAACAGGAGCAGTTGGGAAACCGTGACGCGCCCATAGAACGGGTTGAGGTAGGAAAGGAGGGACCGCTCCTCTTCCGCCGCTTCGGGCTTCGGTTCAGGTTTCGGTTTCGTCTTATCGGTCTCGGCCATGGGAAGTCACCCTCACCTCTCCTGGAATGCCGTCGGCCAACCCGGCCAATCGCCCCGTATCATACCACGGAACCCATCGGCCGGGCTTTGGCAGGAGAAAAAAAACGATGAGCCGCCTCAAGGCTTGGCGAAGGGGCGTTGCCCCTTCCGCCCCGCCCGCGCCGATGGCCCTGGACTCGTTCTTCTGGCGAGGGGAACGCGGAGGCGTTCCCCTCGGGAAAGCTCCGCTTCGCCGTCCGTCAGCCGTGACACGGACCTTGGAAAAACCTCCAGGGAAGATGTCCCGGGGGGGGCCGGGGGTTCACCAGCCGAGGTCGGCCCCGTTCACCCTCAATCTGACATCGCGGATCTGGCGGCCATCGCCGGGGAAATCGATTTCCGCCGTGCTGGTAGCCAGGAAGGCATTTGGGTCGGCGCCGCCGGCGGTGTCGGGAACAACCAGGCGGATCGTCACGTTGACCGTTCCACCCCAGGGAGCGATCAGCAGGCTGGTGGGCGACTCCCGCAGGAAGGGGCCTTCCAGGGCCTGAAGGGTGGTGGGATACGACAACCGGTCTTTGAAATGGTTGGCCAGCGCTTCGCGGACGACCTTCAGGTTGTTGCGGACCACGGTCTCGCGGGCCTGGGCGACGTAGTCGGCGTAGTAACCCGTCCCTAAAGTGACCAAGGTGGCGATCACACCGATCACCACCAGCAGTTCGATCAGGGTGAACCCCTGGCGGTCAGTCATTCATTCTTCACCATCACGAGAACCTGCTCCAGCGGGTCCTTGAAATCGAGGATTTTGCGGGCCGGGCGGTAGCCGCGCCGGGACAGCCTGATCTCGGCGAATTCGCGTTTGATCTCGCGCACCTTGAAGATGCCCTTGGCGTTTGTCTTGACCATCATCTTGTCGAGACGGATCTCGACATCGGACAACGGCTGGCGGGTCACGGCATCGACCACCTTCACGGTGATCTCATCGGCCAGGACGATCGGGTCGAGCAGGATCTGGTGCGGGGGACCGACCCGCAGGACCTGGTCGATGGGGCCCTGCACCACGCCGTAGCCGTCGGCGAGGAGGATGACGCGGCCGGCGGCCTGGTCGATGACCACCTGGCCGAGACGGTTGCTCTGGTAGATCTTGCCGCCGAGGAGCATTGCCGCCCCGCCCACGCCCTTTCCCGTCTTGCGGTCGACAATCTCGATCTGGCAGGGGGAGGGCAGGGCGCCGGGCGCCGGGGTTTCGGCCTGGACGCGGGCTCGGGAGGTTTCCGGGGCGGCGAGGGGCTCCCCGGCCACCATGGGTTCATCATCAGCGGCGGGCTTGCCCTGGGGGGCTGAGGTCCGGGTCTTGTTCACCAGGTTGACCTGGACCAGCGGCTCGCGCAGGAAGCCGTCGTCGAGAGCCTTGGCGATCAGGCGCGCCGCCTCGACCGGCTTGCGGCCGCCCAGCTCGACGGAACCGAGGAGCGGATAGGCAATCGTGCCGTCGGCATTGATGGTGCGCTCGACGGTCAGCTCAGGCTCGCCTTTGACCCAGACACGGATCCGGTCGCCGGGGGAAAGGGTGTCCTGCGCCCAGCCGGCCTGACCGCAAGCCAGCAGAACCAGCAACAGGCAGAACAACTTGGACCTTGTCATGTTTCTCCGCTGATGAGAGGCTGCACATTCCATCGGCGAGATTTGGCGAATGGCTTAACAATTTCTGCAAAAAAAACGGAGAACGGAGGACGGCAAACGTCGCGGGGTCAGGTGCGGCGGCGGGCGGAACTGGAGAGGATGTTCAGCTCGCCGCGGTATTTGGCCACCGTGCGGCGGGCGATGAAGATGCCCTCGGCCTTCAGCCGCTCGACGATGTCGCTGTCGGACAGCGGCTGGCGCGGGTCCTCCTGCTTGACCAGGTCGTCGATGCGCTTCTTGACGGCCTGCGTCGAGACGTCCTCGCCGGTCTGGGTGCGGGCGGCGCCGCTGAAGAAGAACTTCAGCTCGAGCAGGCCGCGGGGCGTCTGCGCGTATTTCCCGCTGGTGGCCCGGCTGACCGTCGATTCGTGCACGCCGGCCATGGCCGCCACGTCCTGCAGGGTCAGCGGCTTCAGATGCAGGATGCCGTGATCGAGGAACTCGTGCTGAACCTGCAGGATCGCCCGCGTCACGTTCAGGATGGTCTCCTTGCGCTTGTCGATGTAGCGCATGAACGAGCGCGCCGCCTCAAGCTTCCCGCGGATGAACTCGTAGGTCGCCTTGTCGGTGCGGTCCTTGTTCTTGATCGTGTCGCGATACAGGTTGTTGATGCGCAGACGCGGCACGTCGCGTTCATTGAGGGTGGCCACATACTGGCCGTCGACCTTCTCGATGAAAACGTCGGGCGTCACGTAGATCTGGTCGCCCGCCACGGGGAAACTGGCCCCCGGCTTGGGGTTGAACTCCTTGATGACCTCGACGGCCGCCTGGATGTCGTCGGGATCGTAGCCGGTGGCCTTGGCGATCACCGCCAACCGGTTGGCCGCGAGATCGTCGAGGTGCTTGTCGATGATGGCGGTCACCGCGTCGTTCTCGTACCCCTCGTCGTGCGCCTGCAGAAGGAGGCATTCACGCAGGTCGAACGCCCCCACCCCGGGCGGATCCATGGCCTGGATGGCCTTCACGACCTTGTCGACGACCGCCGTGTCGATCTTCAGCATCTCGGAAATCTGCTCGCGGGTGTAGCGCAGATACCCGTTGCGGTCGATCAGCCCGACCAGGAATTCGCCGATCTTGCGCTCGGTCAGGTTGAGGTTGGCCTCGTGCAGCTGCTTCGTCAGGTGCTCGCGCAGGTTGGTCTTGGCCGACACGAAGCTCTCGAAGGTGGCCTCGTCCTCCTCGCCGCCATAGCGGCCGCGCGAAACCTTGAACTCGGTGTTCTCGCTGTCCTGGATGTATTTGGCCCAGTCGATGCCGAAGTCGTCGCGGCCCTCCTCACGGAACTCCTTGGACGGCGGCACCGCCTCGGCAGTGGTGGTCACGAATTTCTCCTCGAGCGGCACCTCGGTGGGCGGCTCCTTTGCGGAGTCGTCGTGGGAAACCTCGTCCAGCTCGACCACCGGGTTGGTCTCGAGCATCTCCTCGACCTGGTTCTTCAGTTCGATCGTGTTCAACTGCAGAATCTTGATCGCCAGCTGCATCTCGGGGGTCATCTTCAGCTGGAGGGTCTGCTTCTGCTGCAGACCGAGTCTCATCGAGTTATCCATGGATCCGCCTTCGGGGAATGGGGACTGGGGTCACACGCCTCATGATACCGGGATACCCCATGCCTGTCAAAGAGGGTGCCGCCATCAGCGGTTCACCAACCGCTTCTGATCGGCATCGGCGCCGGGCAGGGGGGTCATTCCTTCCGGGTCACCCGATGAACGGGCGGCGGGGGCGGCCCCCGGCCAGGAATGGGGAGCGGCGGCCTCTCCGCCCCGGAGGGGGACGCCTCAGCCCGCGGCAGGGGGCTCTGATGAGCCGTCAGGGTGCCCGGAAGGGGTCACCCGTTTTCACATTCGGCAGTGGTCAGGTAGCAGGCGGGGTCGGGGGCCCAGGGGTCCCCGGCGGCGCGCAGGGCCCGGACGCGCATGGATCCCCCGCACATGGCCAGGAAGCGGCAGGCGGCACACTTTCCCTTGAGCAAGCCGAGGCGGTCCTTGAGGCCCGCCATCAGGGGGTCGGAGGTGTCGGTCCAGATGGCGGAGAACGGCCGCTGGCGGACACTGCCGAACGTCTTGTCCTGCCAGAACTGGTCGGGATGGACGTTGCCGACGAAGTCGACACAGCCGATCCCGACCCCGGTCGAGTAGCGGCCGCCCCCGTTCCATTCAAGGAGCCGGCGGACCTCTTCCGCCCGGGCGGGGTCTTCCTCGCGCAGTTTCAGGTAGAGATAGGGGCCATCGACGTGGTTGTCGACGGTCAGCACGTCGAGATCGACCCCCGCGGCGACCGCCTGCCGGGTGCGGCGGCAGATGACGTCGAGAGCGGCGCGGCTTTCGGCGTGGGTCAGGTCCTCGTCGGACAGGGCGCGGCCGCGCCCCGAGTAGACGAGGTGGTAGAAGCAGGCCCGGGGGATCCCTTCGGCCAGGATGAAATCGAAGATGCCCTCGAGATCCTGGACGTTGCGCCGGGTCAGGGTCAGCCGCAGGCCCACCCGCTGGCCGGCCGCCCGGCAGTGCCGGAAGCCGTCCATGGCGTGCCGGAATGCCCCCTCGACGCCGCGGAACCGGTCGTTGACGCCCTCGAGCCCATCGAGGGAGATGCCGACGTAGATGAACCCGATCTCTTGCAGGCGGGCGGCCGTTTCGGGGGTGATCAGGGTGCCGTTGGTGGACAGCACCGGCCGCACGCCGCGCGCCACGGCGTGGGAGGCCAGCTCGAACAGGTCGCGGCGCATCAGGGGCTCGCCGCCCGAGAACAGCAGGGCGGGAATGCCGAAGCCGGCGAGGTCGTCGATCAGGGCCTTCCCTTCGGCGGTGGTGAGCTCGTCGGGGTAGTCCTGGTTGCCGCTGTCGGTGTAGCAGTGGACGCACCGGAGGTTACAGCGGCGGGTGGTGTTCCAGACCACGACGGGGCGCCGTTCACCGGCCGAGCGGGCCTTGCCGAGGCCGCGGAAGTGATGGCCGTGGCCCACCTTGGCGGGGCCGTCCTGGCCGTAGCGCAGGGGGTCGCCGGTGGTCTCGCGGCTGGCATAGAGGCGGGTGATGTTGATCATCGGGGAGTCTCCAATCAGCGTTCCCCTCGCCGGAAGCAAGGGCCCGGGGCCATCGGGGCTGGCGGGGCGGCAGGGGCAAAGCCCTTTCGTCTGGCCTTTCTGCGGATCATCGTTTCTGGAAGAGGCTCTGCAGATGGTCGATCAGGCCGGGGATGGTATGGACGCTGGCGGTGCCGAGCAGGCGCAGGCCGTGCCGGCGGATGGTCTCGGAGGTGACCGGGCCGATGCTGACGGCGGGGATGTCCTCGAGGGCGATGTCCTGGCCGTTGATCAGCTTGAGGAAGCCATCGACGGTCGAGGAGCTGGTAAAGGTGACCGCATCGACCCGGCGTTCGCGCAGGGCCGCCAGGGCGGCGGGCGGCGCGGCGGTTTCGGACAGGGTGCGGTAGAGGACGATGACATCGACCTGCCAGCCCTCGCGGGTCAGGGTGTCGGGAAGCAGATCGCGGGCCGTCTCCGCGCGCAGGATGGCGACGCGGCGGGCCGCGGCGGCGGCCGGCAGGGCGGCGGCCCGGAAGTGGGGAAGCAGGGCTTCGGCCACGTAGGTGTCGGGCACGACGTCGGGCACGATGCCGTGCCGCCGGAACTCATCGGCGGTGACGGGGCCGATGCAGATGATCTTCTTGCCGGCCAGGGCGCGGGCGTCCCGTCCCGACTCGAGCAGGTTTTCCCAGAACGCCCCGGCGCCGTTGACCGAGGTGAACACGAGGTGGGAATACCCGTCGAGGGCCGCCAAGAAAGCGTCGAACGCCGGGTTGGGCCGGATCTTCTCGATGCGGATGGCGGGGAAGGGAAGCACCGTCGCCCCGAGGTCCTCGAGCCGCCGGCAGAACTCGCCGGCCTGGGCGCGGGAGCGCGTCACCACGATGGTGCGGCCGAACAGCGGGCGCCGTTCGAGCCAGGCGAGCCGGTCGCGGAGTCCCGCCACCTGGCCGACGACGATGACCGAGGGGGGTTGGACGCCGGCCCGCGCGGCCTCTCCGGCGATGGTGGCCAGGGTTCCGGTGATACAGCGCTGGCGCGGGGTGGTGGCCTGCTCGACGATGGCCACCGGCGTGGCCGGATCCTTCCCCGCCGCCGCCAGGCGGCTGACAATGTTGGGGAGCTGGCGCACGCCCATCAGGAAGACCACGGTGCGCAGGCCGGCCAGGGAAGCCCAGGGAACGGGATCGCGCGCGGCGGCCGCCCCGGGTTCGGCGTCGTGGCCGGTGACGATGGCCACCTCGGAGGTGAAATCGCGGTGGGTGACCGGGATGCCCGCATAGCAGGGCCCCGCGATCGCCGAGGTCACTCCCGGCACCACCTCGAAGGGGATGCCCGCGGCCGCGAGGGCCTCGAGTTCCTCGCCCCCGCGGCCGAAGACCATGGGATCGCCGCCCTTGAGGCGGACGACCAGCTTTCCCTCGCGGGCCTTGCGGACGAGGGCGGCGTTGATCTCGTCCTGGGTGAGGGTGTGCTCGCCCGCCCGCTTGCCGGCGTTGATGAGTTCGGCGCCGGGCGGGGCGAACTCGAGGAAGGAGGCGGCCCCCAGGGCGTCGTAGACGATCACCTCGGCGGCGCGGACGAAGTCGAGGCCCCGCACCGTGATCAGGCCGGGGTCACCGGGACCCGCGCCGACGAGGACCACCTTCCCCGCCGGAGAAGGGGCGCGGGGAGATCGAAGGACTTCAGGTTCGGGGGGAGAAGGGACAGAGGAGGGGGGAAGGGGAGAGCGGCGAGGGGAGCCGGCCGGAACCGGGCTTCCTTTTGGAACG
>CAZKPI010000080.1:0-12589 GCA_964554555.1 uncultured bacterium | reverse complement strand
GGCGGGTGTGCCGCGGAAGTCGATGGGGGGGGCAATGACCTCGAGGTAGAACGGGTTGTCGCGATAGGGCGAGAACTGGGCTTTGTAGACCCAGGCCCTGACCGGCGCATGCCCTTCGACGGTGAGGGAGATCCGCAGGAATCGGAAGATCTCGCCGCCCTTGACGATCTTGAAGGCCGGATGCCACGGCAGGGGAGGGGTGGTGAAGTCGGGAGTGATCACCACGAGGGGCCTGTCGAGCAGGATGTTGATGGTGGCAGGTTTGCAGTCCTTCACCTCGGGGAAACAGTCCCGGAAGAAGGGCATCTGCTCCTTGACGGTGTTCTGCGATTCGCCGAGCCCCTTCTGGATCCGGCCCTGGATCTTGACGCCCATGTGCGCGAGCCTCCCTATGATACGGCGGGGCCCGGGCCCCGTTCGGAGTTTCCCCCAGTGTACAGATTTTTTCCCCGCACGGCAAACGGGGGAAGACGGGGAAGGGGCCGGGTTTCCGTTGAGGGGCAGAACCCTGTTCCCGCGGGGCCCGGGCCGCCCCCGGCGATGCCCGTCAGGGATCGGGGCGAGGCCATCCGCGGCGGTACGGGGAGCCCTTTCGACATCGTGCCGGTCGTGATATGCTGGGCCGCGACAATCAACCCAGGGAGCGAGGACATGGACGAACAGGATTTCGAACAGCCCCAACCCGAACTGCCGCGCAAGACGAAGCGGGCCCTTCGCAGGGAGGCTGAACGGGAGGCGGGGGACCGGCCCCGGCCCAGCCTTCCCGACCCCGAGGGGGCCCACAAGAAGTTCATGGCCATCATGATCGGGGTGTTCCTGCTGGCGCTCATCCTGATGATCGTGTTCCAGGAATACATGGATTTCTCCGTGGACGGCGGCATCTGACCACGGGACCGCGAAAGGAGCAGGCAACGATGGAACGCAGTTACGGCCGGCCAGCCGACCGGCTTCGCCCGGTGAGCATCGAACCCGGGTTCGTCAAGTTTCCCCACGGTTCCGCCCTGATCACCTGCGGGGACACGAAGGTGATCTGCACGGTGAGCGTCGACGAGAAAGTGCCGTCTTTTGTGGAGTCGCGCCCCGAACCGCAGGGCTGGATCACCGCCGAATACGCCCTGTTGCCGGGCTGTGCCGTGTCGCGCAACCCGCGGGCGGGCTACGGCAATACCACGGTCAAGGGGCGGGTGCATGAGATCCAGCGCCTGATCGGCCGGGCCCTGCGGGCGGCCATCGACCTGAAGAAGGTGGGCCCGCGCACCCTGCAGATCGACTGCGATGTTCTGCAGGCCGACGGCGGCACCCGCACCGCGGCGGTGACGGGGGCGATGGTGGCCCTCGAGCTGGCGGTCAGGAAGCTGATGGCGGAAGGCCGGATCACCCAGAACCCCATCGTGTCGCGGGTTGCGGCGGTGAGCGTCGGGGTCATCAGAGGCCAGGTGGCCCTGGACCTCGACTACAAAGAGGATTCGTCGGCCGAGACCGACCTCAACCTGGTCATGGACCACAAGGGCAACTACATCGAGGTGCAGGGGACGGCCGAGAAGGGCATCTTCACCCGGGCCCATCTCGACGAGATGCTCCGCGTCGGGGAGGCCGGGGTGCGGGAACTGCTCGAACTGCAGACCCGCATCCTGGGGCCGGTGTCATGATTCTGTGGGTCGCCACGCGCAACCGGCACAAGCTCGAGGAGATCGGCGGGATCCTCGGGCCGGGGTATGAGCTGAAATCCCTGCTCGACCTGCCCGACTTTCCCGAGATCGAGGAGGATGGCGCCACCTACCGCGAGAACGCGGCGAAGAAGGCGCGGGCCCTCTGGGAACGGGTGAAAGCGCCCGTCTTCGCTGACGACTCGGGGCTGGAGGTCGATGCCCTGGGCGGCCGTCCCGGCGTGCATTCGATGCGGTATTCCGCCCCCGACCCCACGCATGCCAAGAACATCGAAAAGCTCCTTCGCGAACTGCAGGGGGTGCCCCTCCTGCAGAGGACGGCGCGCTTCCGCTGTACCATTGTCCATCGGGATGCCGCGGGGAACGAGCAGGTCTTCGAGGGGGTCGTCGAGGGCGTGATCGGGTTCTCGGTGCAGGGGGAAGGCGGGTTCGGGTTCGACCCCGTGTTCATCCTGCCCGAACGGGGTCTGACGGTGGCGCAACTGTCAGCCGAGGAGAAGAACCAGATCAGCCACCGCGGCCGGGCGGTGCTGGCTCTGCGCCGGTACCTGGAGAAAAGCCCGCCCGCCGCCTGAGGCCCGCGCCGGGAACCGGGCGATGACGTGGCTCCTGCCGGCGGCCCAGGTCGGCCTGTTCTGGCTGGCCGGGTTCCTCATCGGGCGCCTGGCCCGCCTGCATCCGCCCGGGGCGCGCGGCGGGACCGTCGTCGTCATCCTCGTGGGGACCCTGCTCGCGGTGGGCGGATGCGGGGCCTCGGCGGTCACCACGGATTTCCACCCGGTGGGAATCCCCCTCCTGACGCTGTTGTCGGGGGGCGCCGCCTATGCCGGGCTGACGGTGGGCGAAGGTGCCGACCCCGGCGCGGGCGGGCCGGCGGCGCCAACGAAGCCCTGACCAGCGTCCCCCCCCAGACCGGGACCGGCGGCGGCCGGTCCTCCAGCCTGTGGTCGGGGCCATTATAGTCGCGGTTCCAGGCTGGCGTTGGCCCTGGGGCCTCGGGGACGGATGAACCGCTCCGGCCCTGTTTGGTGTAAAATTCGTGGAAGAACACGGCAAGGGAGGAACGCGCTCATGGGAAAGCCAGGAGGCAAGGAACCCGGGGAAGGAAACGCCGCGGTACGGTATCTGCTGGCGTTGTCCTATCTGCCGCCGCTGTCGGAACAGGCGGAGCGGGCGCTGGTTCTGTGCCGGTCGGCGAAGGACCTGGCCCGCCTGCCGGCCGAAACCCGCGCCTGGCTGGCTGACCCGGGTCTGCAGAGGGCCGCCCGGCTGGCGGTGGCCGCCGGCGCCTGTCCCGCCTGCGAGTTCGCCCCCGACAACCGTGACCGTCACGACGATGTGCCGCCGCCCCTGCGCCGCCTCTGGATCTTTGCTCGCGCCCTGAACGCCGCCGGCTGGCAGGCTCAGGAGCGCGGCCACCTGCCCGACGCCCTCGACCGGTTCGAGACCGTCTTCCGCCTCGGCCAGCACCTCGAGGCGAGCGGGTTTTTCTATGCGGGCACGCTGAGCTTCGCCATCCGGCACGACCTGGCGATCACCTCCATCCACGGGCTTCTCGTCGATCACCCCGCCGGCGGCTGGCAGGAGCGGGTGCGCCGGTTCTTCGCCGCGGTGCCGCGGCCCGCCATGGACGCGCGGCGGATCCTGCAGAGGGAACGCCGCCGCCTGGAATCCGGTCTGCAGGCCGCCCGGCACGACCCCGGCCTGCTGACCACCCTGTTCGATTCCCCCGACGAGACCGGCGGCGATCAGGTTGCCGCCCGCCGGCAGGCAGAGCGGATCGTGCAGTCCGGGCGTCTTCCCGAGCTGGCCGGCGAGGTGCTGGCCGTCTTCGACGAGGGCCTGGCCCTCCAGCCCCGCCGGCGGGCGTTCGCCGAGGCCTCCCGCACCTTCTGGAACGACGTGCGGTCGTCGGCGAACCCGCTGGTGCGCCTGCTGGTTCCCAACATCGGCATCCTGCTCGAGCAGGCGGTCTTCCTGCAGGCCGATATCGACGACCTGGCCGGCTGACCGGAACGTCAGGCCGGGTCAGCCGCTCTCCGGTCAGCGGGCGGCCGTCTCCGAGGCGAGCCGTCGGAGCGATTCGGCGAGGAGTTCCGGTTCGGGCGGCAGTCCGGAAGGGGCGAGCGCGGCGAGCGGGGTTCCCGAGGCGTCGCGGGGGTCGATCGAGACCATGCCGTAGGTGAGGGTGCGGATCCGCTTCAGGTTGCGGGCGAAGAACTCGTTGGCGGCGAGGTGGATGAGGGCGGGGCCCTGCTCGAGCGGCCGGCCGTGCAGGGTGAGGCCGGTGACCTTGTTGTAGAAGGGGATGCCCCACCCGCGGACGTTCCAGGCGACGGTGTCCGAGAAGACGGCTTCGTAGGCCGGGGTATGACCGGCGAACACGACCATGGCCTCGAGCAGGGCGGCGAATTCGTCCCGGGTCAGCCAGAAGGTGACGACGGGGGCGCCCGGCCGCCCCCAGGGGTCGAATCCGAGCGGGGAAATCTTGAAAACGTCGGAGTACTGGTAACGGGTGGGCTGGCCGCCGACCGTGAGGAACTCCGACCGGATCAGGCCGTGGGTGGTCAGGTAGGCATCGACGGGAGGGGTCAGGCGCCGGTTGATCTCGTCGCGCAGGCGGGTGGCCACGAAGGTGCCGGCCAGGTTGGCCGGCCAGCGGGCCTTGGGCAGGTCGCGAGCGAGCTCGAAGATGGGGGTGGCGTAGGTCAGGGTGGCGGGGGCGAGCAGACGGTCGACTTCCGTGCGGCAGGCTTCGACGAAGGCCAGGGTGGCGGGGTCGGCCGGCACCGTGGAATCGACGGGAAGACGGGTCTTTCCCTCATTGCGCAGGGTGAGGCGGCCGGGGGTCCATTCCAGGTCGAGGCGGCCGAGGTTCCTGCCGCCCCAGCCGGTCTGGGTGATGATGGTCGGGCCGGCCCGCTGGAAATAGGCCTGGTGCGTGTGTCCGGCGACGATCACGTCGATGCCGGGCACGGCGGCGGCCAGCTCGGCGTCCTCGGGTTCCCCGCCGTGGAAGAGGGCGACCACGACGTGGGCGCCGTAGGCCTGGCGCAGTTCGTGGACCATCTCGGCGGCGCGCTCGTGCAGGGCGGCCGGTTCGGCCTTGCCGGTGGCGTCGTTGTAGCCCGCGAAGGCGAGGGTCTGGCGGTTGGCCAGGCACAGGCGGGCGGCGTTGGGGCCCACCAGGCCGAAGATGCCCACCCGCAACGAACCCGAGCCGGTCCCGGTCGGCAGGTCGCGCAGGAGGAAGCGGCGGAACCGGGTCGAGGGGGCGGGTTCGAGGTGGTCATACCGCCAGGCCTGAAACGGTTCACTGCCCGGCCGGAACTGGAGGTTGGAGGCCAGCAGGGGCACCTTGATGCCCAGGGCGGCGGCCTTCTCGAGGGCTTTGAGCAGGCCCGGTTCGGTTCCCTCGAACGAGTGGTTGCCCATGCCGATGGCGTCGTAGCCGAGATCCTCGAAGAACTGCCACTCCGGAGCCATGGGGCTGGTCGCGGAGGGGGTGACGATGTGGAACAGGGTGCCGTACTCGGCGTCGCCCGCATCGAGGAGCAGAACCGGCTCGCCGGCGGCCGCCTTCTCCGCCCGGGCGGCGCGGATCAGGTGGGCGAGCCGCGCGTAGTGGCCCCGCACCGGGTCGCCGGGCCCGCCTGCGGGGTCGAAATACCCGTCGGGGCCCATCCCGGCGAGGCACGAATGGAGGTCGCCCGTGTGCAGGATGGTGAACCGCACCGGCTGAATGGGGCGAGCCGCGTCAGGCGGGGCCGCCATCGGCTGTGCGGCGGCGGGCAGGACGGCCAGCACGATCAGAAAAACCACGATCGCGGCCAGCGACAGCGGTTCCGCATGGAGGCCGAGCATGCCCAAGAGTGTAGCAGATTCTCCCCTCGCCGGCAGAAGGAGGGGGAGCGCCAGGCCGGATGAACAGGAGCCCGGCGGTCCAGGCCAACTCCCGGGTCCTGCCCCCGCCCCCGCCTGTCTGGGGAAGGCTACGGCTGGCCCGCCTACGGAGTTTCCGGTTCAGCCGGTGGTCGGGGACGAGGGAAACGGTGTATCCTGCCCTCATGCCCAGGATTTGGATTTCCAGGAGAATGGCCCGGTGAGCCTGCCGCTTGCCCTGGAGCGGTTGCAGGCGATCCTGGCCGCCCCGCCGGGGGTGGCCGTCGCCTTTTCGGGAGGCATGGACAGCGGGTTTCTCTCCCTGGCCGCCGTCCGCTGGCGGGGCGCCGCCGCGGTGCGGGCGTTCTTCGTGGCTTCGGAACTGAACCCCGCCGGGGAGACCGACCGGGCCGCCGCGCTGGCCAGGGACCACGGCATCCCCTGCGAGGTCCTCCCGGTCGAGGTCCTCTCCCTGCCGGTCTTCCGCGAGCATCCGCCCGACCGGTGCTACCATTGCAAGCGGGAGATCTTCACCCGCATCCTCGGGCGGGTGCCGCCGGGCTGGCGTCTGGTGGAAGGGTCGAACCTCGATGACCGCGGCGACTACCGTCCGGGCAAGCGGGCCCTGGCCGAACTTCAGGTCGGGAGTCCGCTCGACGAGGCGGGGTTCACCAAGGCGATGATCCGCGACGCTCTTCAGGAATGGGGTGCCGCCGGGTTCATCCGTCCGGCCCTGCCCTGCCTGGCGACCCGCATCCCCTTCGGCACGCCCGTCACCCTCGAGAACCTGCGCCAGGTCGCCGCCGGGGAGGCGGTCCTGGCCGCCGCCGGCCTGGCGGGCGCCCGACTGCGGCATCACGGGGACATTGCCCGCATCGAAGTGCCGGCCGCCGACCTGGGGCGGGCCCTTCCCCTCGTGCAGGCCAGCGCCGAAGCTTTGCGGCGGCTGGGGTTCCGCTTCGTGACGCTCGACGTGGAAGGCTACCGCCAGGGGTCGATGAACCCCTGATCGGTTGCCGGGCGGCGGCCCTCCCCATACCCCTGGCCGCGAATCTCCACCGCCGCCCCCATTGGCTGGCGACCGCCGGCCCCGGACCATCGAGGCCGGTTCTGCCGCCGGGCGGGCCCGGCGGGTGATGAAACACTTCGTCCGGCCGCCGGTGGGCATCCGGACACGGTCCTGGCCGCGGCCGCGGGGTCCGGGCGGGGGTTGCCCCGGCGCCCAAAGGAACCGCCCCGCTCCGGGCGGACCGGAGCGGGGCGGAAAAACCGGCCGGAAGAGCTGGTTTACTTGAGGGCGGCCTTGGCGCCGGCCTCTTCGAGCTTCTTCTTCATGGCCTCGGCGTCGGCCTTGGCGATGCCTTCCTTGACGGGCTTGGGAGCGGCCTCGACGAGGTCCTTGGCTTCCTTCAGGCCCAGGCCGGTCAGCTCGCGCACGACCTTGATGACGTTGATCTTGTTGGCGCCGGCGGACTCGAGGATGACATCGAACTCGGTCTTCTCGGCGGCGGCGGCGGCGGGGCCGGCGGCCGGCATGGCCATCGCCATGGGGGCGGCGGCGGTGACGCCGAACTTGTCTTCCATGGCCTTGACGAGCTCGGACAGTTCGAGGACGGTCATTTTCTCGATGGCTTCGAGGATCTGGGTCTTATCCATAGTCTTTTTGCAACTCCTTCAAGATGTCAATGTGTTTGAATTTGTACCAGCCGGGAGGGGAAGCCCGGTTCAGGCGGCGGCCTTTTCCTTCTTCTCGCGGATCGCCTGGACGGCGTAGACGAGCTTGCGGATGGGGCCCTGGCAGACCGACACCATGTTGCGGATGGGTCCGACCATGGTGGAGAGCAGCATGCTGAGCAGTTGGGTGCGCCCGGGAAGCTTGGAGAGGCTCTCCAACTGCTTGACGGTGAGCATCGAGTCGCCGAGCAGACCGGCTTTGAACTGGAATTTCTGGGCTTTCTCGGCGAAGTCGAACAGAGTCTTGACGGGGGCGACGGGGTCGGAATACCCGAAGATCACGGCCGTGGAACCGGTCATGAATTTCTCGAGGCCTTCCATCTTCATGTCGTGGAACGCCCGCCGGAGCAGGGTGTTTTTCACGACGCGCATCTCGTCGCCGTTCTGGCGCAGGTTTTTGCGCACCAGGGTCATCTGGTCGACGGTGACGCCCTCGACACTGCTGAGGATGACCACCTTCGCCTTTTCGAGCTTGGCCTTGAATTCCTTGACGTATTGCTCTTTTTTCGAGATGTCTCGCACTCTTGTGATTCACCTCCTTTCGTCATACAAAAAGGTTTCCGGCCTAGACCGGAAACCTTCGGACGAACCGTTGTCTTTCCGGTCTCGGCAGGCCGATGGCTGGCGCCTGAACGGCGGATCCACCGATTATCGCGAGTCGCGACCTGCTGTCTACGACCTGAGGACCGAGAGAACCGACGACGTGACGGGGACTAGATGGCGGTCTTTTCGACCGCGGCCCGGGCGACATTCACGTCGATGTCGAAAGCGGGCCCCATGGTGGAGCTGACGGTGACGGACTTGATGTAGGTGCCCTTGGCGCCCGAGGGTTTGGCCTTCAGGATGGCCTGGAAGAACGCGCTGAAGTTCTCGGACAGCTTCTGGGGACCAAAGGAAGCCTTGCCCAGGATCGCGTGGATGATACCAGCCTTCTCAACGCGGTACTGGACCTTGCCGGATTTCAGTTCGGTGACCGCCTTCCCGATATCGTTGGTGACCGTGCCGACCTTGGGGTTCGGCATCAGGTTGCGGGGTCCGAGGATGCGGCCCAGCTTGCCAACGAATTTCATCATGTCGGGGGTGGCGACCGCCGCGTCGAAATCCGTCCAGCCTCCTTCGATCTTGGTGACCAGATCCTGGGCACCAACGAAGTCTGCTCCAGCGGCTTCGGCCTCTTTGGCCTTCTCACCGGCGGCGAAGACGACCACGCGGGAGGTTTTTCCGATCCCGTGGGGGAGTACCACACTGCCGCGCAACTGCTGATCGGCATACTTGGGGTCGAGCCCGGTGCGGATCGCGCAGTCGATGGTTTCGTCGAACTTGGCGGTGGCGCAGGCTTTCACCTTGGCGAAGGCCTCCTCGATGGTAAACTGCTTGCCCGGCTCGACGTGCTGTTTGCTCAGGTTGAGGAACCGTTTGGAGTGTTTCGGCATATTGTCCTGGCTTCCCTCCTTTCTTGAAAGATGATCCGCCGTGGAACCGGCGTCAAAATCTACTTCTCGATGACCTCGAGACCCATACTGCGGGCCGTTCCCTTCACCATGCTGACGGCCGCCTCGATGGAGCCGGCGGTGAGGTCGGGCATTTTGCGCTTGGCGATCTCGGTCACCTGGGCCAAGGTCACCTTGCCCTGGAGGGTCTTGCCGGGGGTGGCGTTGCCCTTCTCGATCTTGGCGGCCTTCTTCAGCAGGAAGGCGACGGGCGGCGTGCGGGTGATGAAGGAATAGGACCGGTCGCTGTAGATGGTGATGACGACCGGGATGATGGCGTCGCCTTCCTTCTGCGTGCGGGAGTTGAAGGTCTTGCAGAAGTCCATGATGTTGACGCCATGCTGGCCAAGGGCGGGACCGACCGGGGGAGCGGGGTTCGCCTTGCCGGCGGGAATCTGCAACTTGACATACGCTACGATTTTCTTGGCCATGTGTTTTACTCCTTCAGATCAGAGAACGCTCGTTCTCAGGCTTCTTCCAACTGGATGAGATCGACCTCGATGGCGGTATCGCGGCCGAAAATGAAGACCAGGACCTTGGCTTTGCGCTTCTCCTGGTTGATTTCCTTGATCTCCCCGATGAAATCGGTGAAGGGACCGTCGATGATCTTGACCTTCTGCCCCTCGGTGAACCCGATCGGGGTCATCGCGGCGGAGCGCTGGGGGCCGATGCCCGCGGCGCGCAGAACGTTCTGCACCTCTTTCTCGTGCAAGGGGGTGGGCTTGTCGCCCAGGCCGACGAACCCGGTGACGCCGGGGGTGTTCTTCACCACCGTCCAGGTGTCGTCATCGAGGTCCATCTGGACCAGGACGTAGCCGGGGTAGATCTTGCGGGTCTGGGTGACCCGCTCACCATCCTGGACCCGTTCGGCGCTCTCGGTGGGAACCAGCACCTGGAAGATGCTGTTCTGTTTGCCGAGCAGTTCGGTGCGGTGTTCGAGGTTGGTCTTGACCTTGTACTCCGACCCCGAGTGGGTGTGGATAACGTACCACTTTGCTTTCTGGATGTCCACGGTTCCAGCCTTACATCGCGCCCTTGCCGATGATGAGCTTCAGGATTTCCCCGAACAGGATGTCGAGAACCCCGATGAAGACCCCGATGCCGAGCGACGAAACGATGACCACCTTGGTCGACAGCTTGATGTTGTCGACGGTCGGCCAGACCACCCGGCCCTTCTGGGGGCGGACTTCGATCCAGACTTCCATCAGATACCGGGAGAGATCGCGCCAATAGGCTTTCAGCTTGTCCATGCCATCCTCGTTCGTTGTGCTTGTCGCGGAGCCTTTCCAACAGGCCAGAAGGGAATCGAACCCCTAACCCCCGGTTTTGGAGACCGGTGCTCTGCCAATTGAGCTACTGGCCTTCGGCCGGGTTGTCCGGCACCTGGATCACTTGCCTTCCTTGTGGGGAAGGTGCTTGCGCTCGGCGGGGCAGTATTTCTTCAGCTCGATGCGGTCGGGGTCATTGCGCTTGTTCTTCATGGACGTGTAGTTCTTGCGCTTGCAACCGGTGCAAACCAGAGTGATCTGTTCTCGCATGGGACACCTCGCAGGACGTGCCGGTCACGGATGACCGGTGGAAACGATGGGGGCGGGACGCGCCCGCCCCCACCGCGCTACCAGACGTTACTCCAGGATCTTGACGACCACGCCGGCGCCGACCGTGCGGCCGCCTTCGCGGATGGCGAAGCGGAGCTTCTCTTCGCAGGCGATGGGGGTGATCAGTTCAACCTTGAACTCGGCATTGTCGCCGGGCATGACCATTTCCTTGCCCTCGGGCAGTTCGACCGAGCCGGTCACGTCGGTGGTGCGGAAGTAGAACTGGGGCCGGTAGCCCTTGAAGAACGGGGTATGGCGGCCGCCTTCCTCCTTCGACAGGACGTAGACCTGGGCCAGGAACTTCTTGTGGGGGTTGATGCTCTTGGGCTTGCACAGGACCATGCCGCGCTCGACGTCGTTCTTGTCGATGCCGCGGAGGAGCAGACCGACGTTGTCGCCGGCCTGGCCCTGGTCGAGCAGTTTGCGGAACATTTCGACGCCGGTGACGACGGTCGACTTGTTCTCTTCGCGCAGACCCACGATCTCGACGGTTTCGCCGACCTTGATCATGCCGCGCTCGATGCGGCCCGTGACGACGGTGCCGCGGCCGGTGATGGTGAAGACGTCCTCGACGGCGAGCAGGAAGGGCTTGTCAAGCTCGCGCTGGGGTTCGGGAATGTATTCATCCATGGCCTTCACGAGGTCGAGGATGGCCTGGGGACCGTATTTGCCCTTGCCAGCCATGGCTTCGGTGGCGGAGCCGCGGATGACGGGGGTCTTGTCGCCGGGGAACTCGTACTTGTTCAGCAGGTCGCGGACTTCGAGTTCGACGAGGTCGAGCAGTTCGGGATCATCGACCAGGTCGCACTTGTTCAAAAAGACCACGATGTAGGGGACGCCGACCTGGCGGGCGAGGAGGATGTGCTCGCGGGTCTGGGGCATCGGGCCGTCGGCGGCGGACACGACCAGGCACGCGCCGTCCATCTGGGCGGCGCCGGTGATCATGTTCTTGACGTAGTCGGCGTGACCCGGACAATCGACGTGCGCATAATGCCGGGTTTCGGACTGATACTCGACGTGCGAGGTGGAGACGGTCAGGATCTTGGTCTCGTCGCGCCGGAAGTTCTTGGCGTCCGCGCGGGCCACTTCATCATACGGCACATAGGTGGAAAGACCCTTTTCCGCCAGAACCTTGGTGATGGCTGCGGTCAAAGTGGTCTTGCCATGGTCGACGTGGCCGATGGTGCCAACGTTGACGTGCGGCTTGGTGCGGGTAAAGGTTTCCTTGGCCATTTGTGGAGGCCCTCCTCGATTGGATGTAGAGATCGGATGGGTCTGATGTCAAAGCCCGCGACCGGATTTGAACCGGTGACCTCTTGCTTACCATGCAAGTGCTCTACCGACTGAGCTACACGGGCACGATGTGGAGAGAGGTGGATTTGAACCACCGTAGGCTCGCGCCAACAGATTTACAGTCTGCCCCCTTTAGCCACTCGGGCATCTCTCCGCGAATCTCGGATAAGCCGGCGAAGGGACTCGAACCCGCAACCTGCTGATTACAAATCAGCTGCTCTGCCAATTGAGCTACGCCGGCGCCCTGTCATCAACACGATCGAATTGCAAAAGAACGGTACCGACCAACGGTGTTCGGTCATTATAGAGCAGGGTGCGGGGAAAGTCAACCGACAATCAAGAAATTTTCGGGGGCGTTCCCGGGAATCCCTGTTGGCGAAGGATTTCGAACAGGACCACCGCTGTACTGACCGCGACGTTCAGCGAACTGGTGCGGCCCCGGACCGGGATTCCCACGAGCTGGTCGCACCGGCCGGCCACCAGGCTTCCCAGCCCCGCGTCCTCGCCGCCGGCCACCAGGACCAGCCGCTCGGGGTACGAGGCCTGGTCATAGCGGGTCGGGACGCCCGCTTCGAGGCCGTAGATCCAGAAGCCCTTGCCTTTGAGGGTTTCGAGGGTCTGCGCCAGGTTGGTGACCCGCGCCACGGGAAGCCAGGCGGCCGCCCCCTGGGCGGTGCGCAAAGCCCCCCCGGTCATGCCCGCCGCGCGGTGCTTGGGAATGAGCACCGCCGTCACCCCGGCCACCTCGGCCGTGCGGACGATCGCCCCGAGGTTGCGCGGATCCTCGACCTGGTGCAGGGCCAGCAGGATCACCGGCCCGGCCGGGGGAAGCCCGGCCAGGAGGGTGTCGAGGTCGGCGTAGGCGAAGGCCCCCGCCCGGGCGGCCACGCCCTGGGCATCCTCGCCGAACCGCCGCCGGAACAGG
>CAZKPI010000079.1:0-12601 GCA_964554555.1 uncultured bacterium | reverse complement strand
GGCTACAACCGCCGCGCCCTGATTCTGCAGGAGGCGGCCCGGGCGGTGGTGCGCGACGGCGTTCCGGCCTCCGAAGACGGCTGGCGGGCTCTGAAGGGCATCGGCCCCTACACGGCGGCGGCGGTGACCCTGTTCTCGACGGGCCGGCCAACGGTGCCGGTCGACACCAACATCCGCCGGGCCGGGGGCCGCCTCCTGCTGGGCGAACCCTTCCCCCAGCCGGCGGCGGACGACCGTCTGCGGCCGGCCCTGGCCCGGTTCCTGGCCGCCACCCGGCGGCCGGCGGCGACCGTCCAGGCCCTGTTTGACCTGGCCAGCCTGATCTGCCGCAAAACGCCCGACTGCCCGGCCTGCCCCCTGCGGACCTGCTGTCCGGCGGCGGCGGCGTTCCGGGCGGGGGCGGTGTCCGTTCCGCGCCGGTCGGTGCCGCAGGCGAACGAACGGCGGCATGCTGACAAGCCTTTCCCCGACCGCATCTATCGCGGCCGCATTCTGCGCCTGGCGGCCGACGGGGAGGAGATCGCCCTTCGTGACCTCGGCCCCCGCATCGATCCGGGGTTCGTGCCGGCCCGCGACGCCGGCTGGCTGGAGGCCATGATCGACCGCCTGGTCCGCGACGGCCTCCTCACCTGCCGCCGCGGCCGCCTGTCCCTCCCCCGAACATAGCGCCGTCAGATGGTTTTGGCGATCGTCTCTGGATACCGATGCCGTTGGACCAGGGAGTTCCCGCCAGCCTGGGAGGAGGTCGAGGGAACGTCTGCTCCGGGTCGGCCGACTTGGGTGAGGGAAAGGAGCATGGCCCCGGGGGGTGGCCGGGACCTGACGGGCGTGCTATGCTCCGTCCAGGAGACGGACGTGCTGACATTCCTGAAGGATCTTCTTTTCCCCATCACCATGGAGCATCCCTTTTTCGGGGAGATCCGGTTTTTGCGGAGTGTGGGGTGGTGGGAGGTAGAACGGCTCGAGGAAGGTTTCAGTGCCGCGCTGTCGTTGACCATCGAGGCGGGCCGCGAGGGGCCGACCGGCGACCAGGTGCGGTTCTACCAGGAAGTCCTGGCCTGGTATCGGAATGGACACGCCGATCTTCAGCCCATCCTGCGGGAACTCTGGACCAACTGGTCGGAGGAGGGCGGGGAGGTGCCGGCCGACCTGCGGGTCCACCACCACCTGGCCGGGTTTTCGATCCCGCCCCGGCCGTACCCGGTAGAGGAGGCCGAGTGGAGCGTGTCGGTACAGCCGACCTACGACGATCACCAGTTCACCTTCCAGATGAAGGGCTGGACGCCGTGGGGGCACACCGTCGACGGGTGACGGGAAATGCCTGACGCCTGGACGGTCATCCGCGAAGAGCCGGGCTGGGTCGCCGTCGACAAGCCGGCCGGCCTGCTCAGCATTCCCGACCGGTATGACCGGTCACTGCCCAACCTGCACGATCAGCTGACCGCCCGCTACGGGAAGGTTCATCCCGTCCATCGTCTGGACCGCGAGACGAGCGGCCTCATCCTGTTCGCCCGGACCGCCGAGGCCAACCTGTTCCTGAGCCGGCAGTTCGAGGCGCACGAGGTGGTCAAGACCTACCTGGCCCTGGTGCGCGGATGTCCCCGCGCGGTCGTCCCCGGTCCGGCGGCGGCTGGCGGTCCGGGGGCGGCCGAAGGGCTGGTTGACGCCCCGATCGGTGAGCATCCCGGGCGGCTGGGCCTGATGCGGGTCGACCAGCGCCACGGGCGGCCTGCCCAGACCGCGTGGCGGGTGATCGAGCGCCTGGGCCCGTTCTCGCTGGTGGAGGCGCGCCCCCTGACCGGCCGACAGCACCAGGTCCGGGTTCATCTCGCCTGGCTGGGATGCCCGCTGGCGGTCGACCCCGTCTACGGGGGCGGGAAGGCGCTGGGCCTGTCGGAGATCAAGCCGGGCTACAAGCGCAAGAAAGGGGAGGGGGAGCGCCCCCTGATCGATCGCCTGACCCTGCATGCCGCCAGACTGCGATTCCTTCCCCCCGGTGCCGACGAGCCGGTCGAGCTGGCGGCCGACCTTCCCCGCGACTTCGCGGTGGTGCTCAAGCAGTTGCGGCGCTGGGCCCCGGGTGCTTCTGCGGGTTGATCCGCCCTGCCGGCTTGCCCTGGCCGGTGGCCGCGTGGCGGTTTCGCATCAGTCGACCCTTTCCGTCGCGGCGCCTGGGAAGGAGCAGAAGCCGGTTGGCCGTCTCCCGGCGGCCACGACGACGGCCTGGCGGGAGTCAGTAGTTCCAGCGGGATAGGAGGGAGTCGAGATAGCGGGATTTGAGCTGGATCCGGGCCAGCATCCGCTTGACCGGTTCCAGGCGCAGGACGGCGCCCAGGAGGGCGGCCATGGCCCGGTGGCTGGCGAGCAGGCGGTTGTCGAAGATCAGGTCGGCCAGGGTGCCGCGCTCGATGGCCATGCGCACGAACCGCTGGGTGGAATCGACCGGCGTGATCACGCGCGGGGTGCGCCGGACCAGGGTCAGGGCCCGGGTCGGGCAGGCCCGCACGCACAGCCCGCATCCCAGACAGCGTTCCTGGTCGATGGCGGCGCGCCTGGCGTCAGGCTCGGCGGCCCGTCCCGTCTCCGACGGGGAGGACCGGCCCCCGGCCGCGGCGGAAGAGGCGTTGACCTCGCCTTGGCCCTGGCCGGTCGAGGGCGCGGCAGGGGGGGAAAGGGGGTTCATTCCCGGCGCTGAAGCCTGGCCGGGGCCGCTTCCTGCCTGGAAGGGGGCGGGCTGGCAAGCCGGGAAACGGGGACCGGAAGCGGTCGGCGGTCGGGGGCGGGCGGCCGGTCCGACGGTGATCGCGTCGATGGGGCAGACGGCGGCACAGCGGCCGCACCCGATGCACGCTTCAGGAACCGCCCGGGGCAGAAATCCCGAGGTGGCGACGGGGTGCAGGAACCCGAACCGCCGGGCCGCCAGCAGGCCTTCGCAACAACAGCGGCAACAATGGCAGACGAAGTTGACCCCGCGCTGGACGTTCTCCCCGAACTGCACCAGGCCGTACTCCTGGGCCTGGGCCAGCAGGTCAAGGGCTTCTCCGAGGCCGATCCGGCGGGCGGCCCGGTGTTTGACCAGGGACTCGGCGGCGTGGTTGAGGGTCGTGCAGACGTCGAGAGGGGCCTGGCAGGCGCGGCCGAGGTGGGCCATTTTGTGCCGGCAGTAGCAGAGGCCGACCGCGATGGTCGAGGCGGCGCGGAACACCTCGGTGACCCGTTCGTAGTCGAGAACCTCAAGAGCTGGTGCGGGGGGGAGGGCGGCCTCCTGCACGAAGACCCGGCCGGCCTGGGTCTGTCCGCCGGCCACCAGGCCCTTGATGAAATCCTCCTCGACATCGATGTACTGGTAGAACAGTTCGCTGAGCAGTTTCTGGTCGACGTCGGCCCGCACCCGCATCAGCGCAAACTCGAAGAAGCCGGCCATGGGCGGAGGCAGGGTGTAGATCGAGCGGCCGTCGCGCTCGACGTCGAGCAGGATGGTGCGGTCAGCCAGGTCCTGCAGGATCCGATCGGCGGCGGCGGGGGTGGTGTCCCAGCGCGCGGCCGCCTCGTCGGCGGTGAAGGGGGTGAGGGGCAGGCGGGCGACCAGGCCGGCCTCGCGTTCGGTGAACAGCAGGCCGAGGATCTCGTATAACAGGCGGGAAGGCGCCGCCCCCTGGGGAAACCGGTTCAGCCGGTCGACCAGGCTGTGGTAGGCCTCTCTCGCAGTATGGTGCGACATGCTCGGCGCGGGAAGAGCAGGGGGAAAGCTCTCAGGGGCGGCTTGCCGTGACCGGACGAGGAATCCTCCCCTTCTCCTGAGGGGAAGTGTAGCGCATCTCCGCGGGACGGGCAATCCGGGTGTCAGCCGGTCTGTGGCGTCAGGCCCGGCCGGTCGCAGTCTCCCGCCGGGAGCGGGGAACCACCCTCCCGGCGGGAAATGGGCGCAAGGCTCTGGCGGGGTCAGCGATTCCAGCTGACATCCCGGCCGATCCCGGCCGATCCCGGCCCCGTCTTGCTCCGGCCGTCGATTTGTGGGAAAATGACCGCAGGGAGACCGCCCATGGGGAAACCCATGGAGATCGGGTTTCCAGCCACCAGAGGATTCAAAGCTCCATCCTGAAGGGTTCCCTCGTCCAGGGCCCGGTCTTTCGCCTTTGCCCGCGCTTGGGGCAGGGGGGGGACCGGGCGGCAGTCCTGTCGTCGTCGGAGGAATGGTGCGGCGTGAACATCAAGAACCAGCTCCTGCGGATGAACCGGCGGTCGGTCGGGGTGGCATTCGCCCTGATCATGCTCGTGGTCATGCTCCAGAACCTGTTGACCATCTGGTCACTGCTGTGGGGCGACCTCTACGGCAAGGCCCGGATCCTGGCCAACCATTGCACCGGGGCCCTCGAGCGCCGCGATGCGGAGAGTGCCCAGGGCGCTCTCGCCGCCTTGCAGGACATCCGCAACGTGACCAGCGCCTGGATCGTCGGGCCGGCCGGAGAAACGCTGGCCCGCTTTCCGGCCGGCGGCCTTGCTCTGCCCCCGCCCGTCAAGATCCCTCTGAAAGCCGGACTGTCGCTGGAATGGACCTCCCTGACCCTCATCGAGCCGGTGGGGCGGGGCGGCGGGATCCTTGGCGCCATCATCCTGCAGGCGAACACCCGGCCCTACCTGACCTGGCTCGGCCTCAACGGGATCATCCTGGCCACCATCGGGGTGATCGGCATCTTTGTCGCCTCGATCCTGTTCTCCCGCTTCCAGCGCACCATTTCCGGTCCCATCTCCCACCTGGTGGAAACCATGCAGGTGGTGGCCCGCGACAAAGACTACTCCCGCCGGGTGCCGGTCTTCGGGCAGGAGGAACTGGCCATCCTGGCCCGCCGGTTCAACGAGATGCTCGAGACCACCCAGAACTGGAACCACGAGATCCTGGCCCACCGCCAGAACCTCGAGCGCAAAGTGGCGGAGCGGACCCAGCAGTGGCAGGAAGCCAATCAGAGCCTGGCCGAGGAGCTGGAGGTCCGCCGCCAGACCGAAGAGGAACTCCGCCGCAAGAGCACCGAACTGGGCAAGGTTTCCGAAGACCTGCAGAGGGCTCTCGCCGCGGAAAAGCGGTTCCTGGCCACCATGAGCCACGAGATGCGCACCCCCCTCAATGCGGTGATCGGGTTCCTCGAGGTGCTGTTGACCACCGCGCTCGACGAGCACCAGCGCAAGCTGGTGACGGCCGTTCGCTCCAGTTCCCAGCACCTGCTTGCCCTGATCTGTGACGTGCTCGACGTCAGCAAGATCGATTCGGGGCAGATGCAGTTGTTCCTCGAGCCGATCGATCCGGGGAAGGTCCTGCAGGAATGCGCCACCCTGGTCGGTTCCCGGATCAAGCCAGGGGTCCGGTTCCGCTATGAGGTGCCCCCCTTTCCGTTCTCGGTGCGGGCTGATGCCCTGCGGTTGAAGCAGGTCTTCCTGAACCTCCTGGGCAATGCGGCCAAGTTCACGGAGCAAGGGGAGATCACCATTGCCCTGGTCGCCCAGCGGGATCTTCCCGACCAGCGGGTCGCCCTGGCCATCCGGGTAAGCGATACCGGTATCGGCATTCCGGAAGGGGAGATCCCCAACCTGTTCCAGCCGTTTCGCCAACTCAACTCGGCGAAATACGAAGGCACGGGGCTGGGCCTCTACATTTCCGCCGCCCTGGTGCGGATGATGGGGGGGACCCTTGATCTCCAGAGCCGGGAAGGCGTGGGAACGACCATCACCGTGTCACTGGTCCTGGAGAAGGGCCCCCCCCTCGCGATCGACCAGCCCCCGGCTCACCTCCCGGCCGGGCTGGCCGACCTCACCCGCCTGCGGATCCTCATCGTTGAGGACCTCGAGCTCAACGTCCTGGTGTTGAAGGAGCTGTTGTCCACGTTCTTTCACATCACTTCGGTCACCGTGGCGGAAAACGGGAAGCAGGCCCTCGACCTGCTAGGGAAGGAGACCTTCGACCTGGTCTTCATGGACGTCCAGATGCCCGTGATGGATGGGATCGCCGCCACGCGGGAGATCCGTCGCCGGGGCCTGCAGGTGCCGATCATCGCCATGTCGGCCCATGCCTTCCTCGACGAGATCGATCAGGCCCGGCAGGCGGGAATGACCGACTACCTGACCAAGCCCGCCCAGAAGGAGAAACTGGCCAGCCTGTTCCAGACCCTTTTCCCCGCCCCCGTCCCGGCCTTGGCCGCCCCGGAAGCCGCCGGGGGGGACGCCGGCCCCCCCGGCCTGAAGGACCGCATCTTCCGGCAGTTTCTGGGCACCTTCGGAAACCGGCCGACCGCCGAGCGACTGCTCCGGCTGTCGATCGAGTCGATCCAGGCTTGCGCCGGCGCCCTCGAAGCGGGGCGCCGGGCCGGCGACGCCAAAGCCCTCGAAGGCGCCCTGCACAAACTGCACGGGGCCCTGCTGAACTGCGGCATCGGCGATCTGGCCGAGACCGCCGCCCAGCTCCATCGGCTGGCCAAGAACCGCCAGCTCGGTGAGCTGGAGGCCGGACTTCCCGAACTCCTGGCTCATTTTTCCGAACTGGCCGGCGGCCCCGCCGCCCCGTCGCCGGTTTCCGATCCGGGAACGGCGGTCACCACCGGCTGAGCCTGCGACCCGGCCGGCGCGAGGTCAAAAACACTCCCGGCCGCCACGCCTGGTCGGCGGAAACGCCCACTCCGCCCCGGGAAAGGGAGCCGTCAGACTCTCACCGCGGGAGCGAGGCCGGTACCGCCCCGGGTGATGGCCACGGCGAGCAGGCTGAGGTCGTCCGAGGGCTCCAGTTCCTTTGAGAAGGCCAGCACGGTGGCCACCACGCGGTCGATGAACCCCTGCAGGGTTTCCTCGGCGGCATCGTATTCTTCCAGCATCTTCTGCAGTCGGGGAACCCCGAAGAACTCCCCGTTGGGGTGGCGGGAGTCGGTCACCCCATCGGAATAGAAGAGGAACACGTCACCGGCCTGGAAGGGGACGAACGTGGGCCGGTAGGTTTCGCGGGCGTTGAGGCCGATGGGGGCCTGGCCGGTTTCGATGACCGAGCAGACGCGGGTTGGCCCGTGGCGGTGCAAAGGGTAGGTGTGGCCGCAATTGATCAGCTCGAGGCCGCGCCGCCGCTGGTCGAACCGGGCGAAATGCAGGCTGAGGAACCGTTCGAGCTTCTCGAGGTTCGGGGTCATCTCAGCATGGACGCGGCCGACCACCTCCTCGAGGGCGGGCAGTTGTCCCGGCAGGCGCTGGGCGGCCAGGCGGAGGAGGGAGCGCTGGAACTGGCTTTTGGCGGCCGCCCCGACCAGGGCGGCGGGGATCCCCTTCCCCATGACATCCCCGAACAGCAGGTCGAAGGTGGTGCGGCGGTGGACGAAGAAGTCGTAGAAGTCGCCGTCGATGCCGAGCGTGGGGACGGTGGCGGCGGCTACCTTTGCCCACCCGAGGGTGCGGGGCGGGTTGCCGAGCAGGAGGGTCTTCTGGATCTCGAATCCGGTCCGGCTTTCCTGCTGACGGGCTTCGGCCAGTTCGCGGGCCAGCCGCTCCAGCTGTTCGTTGGCGGTCTGCAGTTCGAGGGTGCGTTCCTTCACCCGCCGCTCGAGCTCGGCGTTCATCTGCAGGATCTGTTCGCTGGCCCGCTTGCGGTCGGTGATATCGACCACGAGACCGGCATACTGCGTGATGACCCCGTCCGGCCCGCGGTGGACGACGGGCGTGTTGCGGACCCAGCGCGTTTCTCCGCACTTGTGCAGGAGCCGGTGTTCGACCGGCTGGATGGTGCGCCCGGCCAGGACGTTCTGGGCGTGGGCCAGCACTTCGTTGCGGTCGTCGGGGTGCACCATCTTGATCCACAGCATGGGATCGGCGTGGAGTTCCTCGGGGCTGTAGCCGGTCACGGTCAGACAGCCGGCCCCGTGGGAAGTCTCGACCGGCTTTCCGCCCTCCAGGCGGACAGTGAAGATGTAGCTGGTCAGCGACTCGACCATTCGCTGGAAACGCAGGTCGCTTTGCCGCAGTTGTTCCTCGGTTGCCCGCAGTTCGGTGCGGTCCTGGAACACCATCACCACTCCCGTGATCCGGTTGCCGTGCCGAAGAGGGGCGGCCACCACCTCGACGGGGAACAGGGCTCCTGAGCGGGTGGTGAAGAAGGTGCAGAAGTGGAGACTGCGGCCGGTACGGGCGACATCCAGGATCTGATAGGCGGTTCCGGTCGGCTCCGGGCTTGACCGCTCCCCCCGGTGGAAGGCCTGGTGTCCCGGCTGGCCGAGCAGTTCCCCGTGGGCGAACCCCAGCAGGGTCTCTGCCGCGACGTTCAGGAAGGTCACCTTCCCCTCGAGGTCGAAGCTGACCACGCCTTCCTCGATGGATTCGAGGATCTGGTCGTGCTGATGCCGTATGCGATCGAGGGTTTCCTCGACCCGCTTGCGGTCGGTCAGGTCGAGGAAGCATTCGACGAGGTAGTTCACCCCGCCGACCCGGCATGCCGAAACGCTCTTGAGGATGGGAATGTGTTCCCCCCGCGGGGTGGTCAGGATCCGCTCCGCCCGGTCGACCGACTGCCCCAGATCGGTGATCGGACAGCGGCCCACCTCGGACGGGCAGATGAACTGGTGGCACCGGCGGCCGACCAGCTCGCTCTTGGCCACTCCGATCAGGTCGAGGGCCAGACGGTTGGCTTCAACGATGACGTGGGAATCGCGGTGGATGATGACGATACCCATGTGGGCGGCATCCATGATGGCCCGCATGGCTCCATCGGTCTCGATGCTGGCGGCGACTTTTTCCCAGACTGCCGCCGGGAGATGGTTCCCCGCCGTTTCCACGTTTGCCTTCCTTCCGGAAGCCTTCCCGACCGCCGTACGAACCAATACCCGCCCAACCGGCCCAGGTGGCGGACCGCGGGAGGGTGCCGGGATCGGGAACCAAAAGATCTCTCTGGAACTGCTTCTACCAACATTGTACCCGGAAACCCGGGGAAAAACAATCCTTCCACGCCATGGGAACATGGGGGAATCGAAGCCCTTTCGGGCAGGCGGGGGATGGGCGGCAGGAACGATGATTCGGAGCCGTTCCGGAGATCTCCCCGGGATCCCCTTTCCGGGGACTCCAGGGAGGGAATAGTGGGAATCTTCCCTTCAGGGAAGGGGGGGGATCCGGGGGACCCCGGAACAGCGGTCCGGGTCAGAACCCGATCGGTTCTGACGGACTGGCCGGGGGCGGCACCCGGCCTTCCGCCACGGCTTTGACGGCTTCCTTCACCTCGTCGAGGGTGATGCCCGTGCCCATGCCGGTCGGCGCGTCATCACGGCCCAGAGGCCACCAGCCCTGCACGAGATTGTTCACCTCGTAGCGGTCCTCCCCGGCCTTTTTCAGGAACAATACCCCCTTCTGCCGGGGGGCGAAGACGACCTCGTCCTCGAAGCCGCCGAGGGTGGTCACGGTCAGCTCGGCGCCGGGTTTGACCCCGCCTTTCAGCACCTCGGCCACCACCAGGATGTTCTCGATGGTGGACAGGCCCTCGGGCGTCTTGCCGGTCTCGGCACTCCGCTTGAGGGAGGCCAGGACGATCAGATCGGAACCGGCCACCAGGTCGGTCAGGGAAAGCGTCTGGATCATCGCGTGGATTCCTCCGCACAGGATCAGGATCAGGGCGAGGGTGCTCAGGATGCGTCGCATGGGGGTGCCTCCTTTGTCAGGACGGGATGCCGGTGGGCCGGGCTTTTCCGGAAAAACGCCCGGGGTCGGGAAAAGATTGCAAAATCCGGGGAATTATTTACCATGGTGCGGGCGGGAGGGGCAAACCCACGTCCGATCCCGCCTTCCATCCCGATGAAGATCCTGCAAGGCATCAACGCCCTGACCTGGGGGGGCGCCCAGACCCTGCTCCTCGACCTGTGCCGTTTCCTGGCGGCGCAGGGCCACGAGGTGCGGGTGGCCGCCTTCCGCGACGGGCCGGTGGGTGAAGCCCTGCGGCGGCACGGCATCCCAGTGGAGATCCTGGGCGAGATCTGCTTCGACCTGGTGGCGTTCGCCCGGCTGAGGCGGCTGGTGGCCGCCTGGCATCCCCATCTCATCCATTCCCACCTGGGCCGGGCCACCTTCTGGGCGCGGCTGGTCACCGGCCGGCCGGCCGGACCGCCCTTGGTGACCTCGGTCCACGGGTTCGAGGCCGATGGCTTCCATCTCCTCGAGCGGCGCATGGCGTGCCGGTCGGGGCACCTGGTCTTCCCCAGCCGGTTCCTCGCCGACTGGTATGCCGGGCATCTGCACCCCCTGCCTGCTCACCGCTGGTCGGTCATCCCGCCGGGAGCGGCCATCCAGCCCCTGCTGTCGGGGGGCGGCCGGCATCCCGCCCGCCGGGCGAATGATCCCCCCGTGGTGGGGGCGCTGGCCCGCCTGCACCCGGTCAAGGGGCTCGACACGCTGATCGCGGCGGCGGGCCGTCTGCACCGGGAAGGGGTGCCGTTCCGACTGAACATCGGCGGGGAAGGCCGCGAATTGGCCCGACTGCGGGGGCTGGTCGAACGGCACCACCTGGCCCACCGGACGACGCTCGGCGGGCCGGTGGCGACGCGGGCCTCGTTTCTGGAGGGCCTCGACCTGTTCGTTGCCCCTTCCCGCGAGGAGGCTTTCGGCATCAGCATCTGCGAGGCGATGGAACGGGGCGTGCCGGTCGTGGCCACGGCCGTGGGCGGCATTCCCGAGATCGTCCGCGACGGGATCGACGGCCGGCTGGTGCCGCCGGACGACCCGGCGGCCCTGGCCGCCGCCCTCCGTCCCCTTCTGCAGGACGAGGAGGGCCGCCGGCGGGCGGGGGCGGCCGGGCGGCGGCGCGTGGAGAGCGCCTTCCCGCGGGAACGGGCCCTGGCGGCGCATCTCGCCCTGTATGCCCGGCTGGCCGCGGGAAACCCCGCCCGGCGCCTGCACCTGGCCATCTCATCGCCTGAGCTGGGGGGCGGGGAACGGGTGGCGCTGGCGGTGGGGGAAGCCCTCCACCGGCGCGGCTGGACGGTCACCTCCACCTGCGGCGGGGAACCTCTGGCCGGCCGGCTGGGGGCGGCGGGCATCGCCGGCCGGACGGCCTCGCTGAAGGCGGGGGGCCTGTTCTTCGCCTTTCGCCTGTGGAGCGACCTGCGCCGCACCGGGGCCGGTCTCGTCAGCGCCCACCTGAATCGCGCGGCGCTGGTCGCCGCCCTGATCGCCCGCCTGGAAGGGGCCCTGGGCCGGGAACGCCAGGTGGTTGCCCACGTGCATGGGCTCAACCGGGCGGTCTACTACCGGTCCTGCCGGCATCTGGTGGCGGTCTCGGCGGCGGTGCGCGACCACCTGCTGGCGCAGGGGGTTGCCGCGGCGCAGGTCACCCTGCTTCCCAACTGCATTCCGGCGGCGGCCATGGCGGTGGAGCGGGCCCCCGGCCCGCCCTGGACAATCGGCATCGTCGCCAAACTGCACGTCAACAAGGGTCACCACTGGGCCCTGGAAGCCCTGGAACAGGGGCGCGGCCGTCTGCCGGACTTCCGGGTCTGGATCCTCGGCGACGGGCCGGAACGGGAGCCGCTCCAGAAGCGTTTTGGCAGTGGTCCCCTGGCTGACCGGCTGACTTTTTGGGGATTCCGGGACGACCTCGACCGGTTCTACCCCGACCTCCATCTCGTCCTGCTCCCTTCGCATGGGGAGGGCATCCCTCTGTCACTGCTCGAAGCCATGCGGTGGGGGATTCCCTGCGTGGCCACCAGGGTGGGCGGCATTCCCGAGATCGTCACCGACGGCGTCAACGGCCTGCTGGTCGATCCCGGCCGGCCCCAGGCCCTGGTGGAGGCCATGGTCCGGGCCACCACCCCCGGGGAATGGACCAGGCTGGCGGCCGGCGCCCGGGCCCACTTCGCCGCCGTCAACCGGTTCGGGGAGATGATCGACCGGTTCGAGGCCATCCTCGAAACTCTCGCCGCCGGGGAACAGGGAGCCGGAACGGCCGCCGGGACGCCGGGGCGCGGGGAATGAAGGGCGGCCGGACATGAGACGATCGTCGGCGGGAGTCCGGCCGCCGGTGTTGTTCGTGGCCCCGGTGGCCTGGGATGGCTTGCCGCAGAGGCACCAGGCCCTGGCCAAAGGACTGGCCGGGGCCGGATACCGGGTGGCCTACCTCAACCCCTTGCTGGGCGGGGGGTTCCGCCTTACCAGCACCACCCTCGAAATCCTCGACGAAGGCCCGGGGAAGGACCGCCGGCTCCACGACCAGGTTCCCGCCATGGAAATCCTCGACCTGCGGGTCCCCTTCCGGGCGGCGGGCTGGCCCGGCCTGCAGGGGATCGCCGTCCGCCTGGCGGCCGGGCTTCTCGGCCGGGCGGGCCACCTCACCGCCCGCCATCTGCTCTGGGTCGCCGACCCCGCCCTGGCCTGGCTGGCCTGCCGACCCTCCCGCGGGTTCGTCGTCTACGACCGGTGCGACCGGCATGGGGCCTTCCCCGGCCAGCGACCCGGACCGTGGCAGGCCTACGAGCGGATCCTGCTCGAGCGGGCCGGGGTGGTCCTGGCCACGACGGAAGACCTTCTGCCGGCGGCCGCCGCCACCCCCGCCCGGCGATGGCTGGTTCCCAATGCCGCCCCTGCCGACCTCCTTCGCGAGCCC
>CAZKPI010000078.1:12233-12682 GCA_964554555.1 uncultured bacterium | reverse complement strand
TACCCAGATGCCGGGTTTTGTACACCGGCAACGGGTCCGCCTCCGAGTCCACGGTCAGGATCTGCCCCGGGGCGGAACAGGCGGAAAGAACCAGATAAGCCACAAGGGTGATCAGGCGCCAGCAGGGTCTCGACATGGGGTACTCCTCTCTCCAGCCCGTGATGGGTTCCGACTGCCCGGCCGGGTCAAGGCAGTTTTTCCAGGGCGATGGCAATGGAGGCGGGGGAGGTGGTGCCACTGCCCAGAACCGTCACATAGGCGGTGGCCGAGGCATATTTCTTCGCCTCGTCCTCGACCTGGATGGTATAGACGGTTGCCCCGACATCATAGAAAATGAACAACCCCTCTCCGCTGGAGGTCCGGGTGGTTTTCAGGCGGGTTCCCTGGTCGTAAAGGGAAACCACCATGCCCCCCAGACCGACCAGCGAGCTGGTCGGGGAGGCGAAAAC
>CAZKPI010000078.1:7152-12136 GCA_964554555.1 uncultured bacterium | reverse complement strand
CTTGCATCCGATCAGGATTCCCGCGAACGAGGCGACGACAAGCAGGCCGATGAGGAACCGGGCGAGGTTTGGCTGGTTGACAGGCATGGATTCCCCCTTGAGACAGTATTGCTGGCCTTACTATCGACAGAGAGTGAAACAAACCTTATAGAAACCCGTGGGGAAAGAGGGGTCACCGAAGCGGGAAGTTCCCGGGCCCGGCCAAGGCCCTCCCTCGGTACCACATGGAAAAGGCCTGCAACGATGGGTTCCAGGCCATCGTCGCCGGCGTCCGGCCTGGATAAAGCCCCACCCCGGGACCGGCCCCGGCATGGGAAGTGCCCCGCGCCCGCCATCGGTGTTCGCCAGGAGGAGCGGGCGATCTCCCGGCCGGAACCGCTATCAGGGGCGGGTCCGAGGTGTGGACGCTTTCAGAAGCTCGTGGAAGATACCTTTGCGGAGAAACTTTCACCGGTTGCCCCGCCGCCCCCCCTTATCCAATGAGAGCGATCGGGCGTACGGAATTGGCCCGCCATGGTGCCGCATCGCCCTTTCAGGGTTCCCGCGAGCCGGGAAGCCCCCAAAAGCATGCCGCGCGCTTTTTGCAATGCACCAACCGGGAAATTGACAGGCCGGGCTCGTGAGCGGGGTCGAAAAACGGGAGAAAAGCCATCGGAAATCGTCTGCTGATCGGTGCATTGGGAGATCCGCGCCGCCAAAGAAAAAATTTTTATCGGGGGGGTTGACATTTGCACCCGATGCTTTTTATACTCTCCTCATCGTCCTGAATCCAAAATTTCAAGGAGAAAGGTACCCAAAATGAACAAGGCCGAACTCGTGAAGACCATCAGCAACAAGGCGAAGCTCAACCAGACCACCGCCCAGAAGGCCCTCGAAGTCATGCTCGACACCTTCAAGGACACCCTGAAGAAGGGCAGCAAGATCCAGCTGATCGGCTTTGGCTCCTTTGAAGTTGCCAAGCGCGCCGCCCGCAAGGGTGTCAACCCCCAGACCAAGAAACCCATCAGCATCAGCGCCAAGAAGGTCGTGAAGTTCAAGCCCGGCAAAGAGCTGAAGGAAATGGTCGCCAAGGGCAAGTAAGCCTTTCGATCACCACGCGCCCCGGGCCCTCCGGGGCGTTTTTCATTGTACCCCTCCGCCAGGGGCATTTCCGTGGGGACCGGCCGGGTCCAGTCCCACGGAAATCTGTTCTTTACGGGCTTTTTTTTTGTGGTAGAAAAGGACGTTTGACCATAGGCCCTACCCCCACTGGATCCAGCGAGGAGGACCCATGCCCGACAAGAAAACAGCCCAGCAACCCCCAGCCCGCGAGCACTGGGGTTCGCGGATCGGTCTCATTCTGGCCATGGCGGGCAATGCCGTGGGCCTCGGGAATTTCCTGCGGTTCCCCACCCAGGCCGCCAGCAATGGCGGCGGTGCCTTCATGATCCCGTATTTCATCGCCCTCATCCTCCTCGGAATACCCCTGATGTGGGTGGAATGGGGTATCGGCCGGTTCGGCGGGGCACTCGGGCACGGTACCATGCCGGGGACGTTCCACAAGATCGTCAAGAACCGGTGGGCGAAGTATCTGGGCGTGTTTGGCCTGGTGCTCTCGTTTTTCATCGCCGTCTATTACGTGTTCATCGAATCCTGGACCCTCTCCTACGCCTATTTCTCGGCCACCGGCCGGTACGCCCATCTCCAGGGCGAGACCTACGAGGCCCGCAGTAAGGAGATGAGCCGCTTCCTGAGCGAGTTTCAGGGCATCCCCCCCAAAGTGAAGCTCTTGCGGGACACCCCACGGGAGGACCTCGCCGCGGTGCGGACGATGACCGAAGCCGCGCAGGTGCCGGCCAGTTTCGTCTACGATCCCGCCCGGCACGGGGCCTGGAACCCGGCTGACCCTTCCCTCGACCAGGAAAAATGCCCCTACACCGAGGTGAGCCTGAAGGCCAAATATTTCCCCGACTTCAGCCTGACCTACTTTTTCTTCCTGGTGGCGAGCATCGCCAATTTCTATTTCCTCTACCGGGGATTGTCGGCGGGCATCGAACAGCTTGGCAAAATCGGCATGCCGATCCTGTTCGGGTTCGCCGTCGTGCTCGCTTTCCGGGTGCTCACCTTCGGCACCCCGGCCGGCTCCACGTGGAGCGTGGCCGACGGGTTCAACTTCCTCTGGACCCCCGACTTCAGTCAGCTGGGCAAGTCTTCCGTCTGGCTCGCCGCGGCCGGCCAGATCTTCTTCACCCTCTCACTGGGAACGGGCGCCATTCAGGTCTATGCCAGCTACCTGTCGAAGAAGGACGACATCGTCCTGACCGGCCTGGCCACCTCCTCCCTCAACGAGTTCGCCGAGGTCATTCTCGGCGGCACGATCGCCATCCCGGCCGCGGTGGCTTTTTTCGGCCCCGAGGCCACGATGGGCATCGCTCGGAGCGGGTCTTTCAACCTGGGGTTCCAGGCCCTGCCGATGATCTTCGCGCAGATCTCGCTGGGCGGCTTCTTCGGCTTCATCTGGTTCGGCCTGCTGTTCATCGCCGGCATCACCAGCTCGGTGGCCCTGCTGATGCCCCCCATCGCGTTCCTCAAGGACGAACTCAAAATCTCGCACGAAAAAGCCGTCCTGGCGATCGGCGGATTGTATTTCCTGCTGGCCCACGGCCCCGTGCTCTTCCTGGGGCAAGGCGTCCTCGACGAGATGGACTACTGGGCGGGCACCTTCCTGCTGGTGGTCTTCGCCCTGCTGGAGATCGTGGTCTTCATCTGGATCCTGGGCCCCGCCGCGTCCTGGAAGGAAATGCACTACGGCGCCGATATGAAGATCCCCCGCGCCTTCCAGTTCATCGGAAGGTACATCACCCCGACCTACATTTTCGTTATTTTGGTGGCCTGGGCCTTCCAGAACGGCTGGAGCACCCTGATCATGGACGGCGTGCCGGTCGCCAACCGGCCCTACATTTGGGTCACCCGCCTGGTCATGATGCTCGTGACGGCAGTGTTTTTGCACCTCATCTACTACCGGTTCAGGGAGGACGACCCCGAAGAGTCGCCCTGGGTGCCGGCCGTCCTGTGGATCGCCCCCCTCCTGGTGCATGTCGCCGCCTACCCCGGCCTGTTGTCGATCCAGACCAATGCCCTGCTGTTCGTGGTCTGCTCCTGGATCTTCGTCATCGGGCTTTCCGGCTACTGTGTGCATCAGCTCCTCAACGTGCCCCCCAAGCGGCACGACGATTTTCCCGAGGAGCTGGCCAGGGGGCGGGAAGAACCGTGATCACGGAGCCACGCCCGTGAGCGGCCATGCCTTTTCCGCCTGACGTCGTCGGCTCCCTCGCCGCCTGCATCCGGGAGGACGGGAAGACGCCGCAGTCCCTCGACGCCTTTCTCGAGCGGTTGGCCGCGGCCGCCGGTCCTGATGCCGCCTTGCTGGAAGTCATCCGGGAAAAAGCCCGGATGCAGAAAACCCGGGAGATCCTCGAAGCCCAGCAGGGGTGGTTCGATGCCCTGGGCTGGTATCTCGCGCGCCTGTTCATGTGGGGCGGCCTGGGCGCCGCGGTCGTCTGCCTGGGCATCTGGGGCCGGGCGGCCGCCGACCCCTTCACCTACGGCATGGCGGGGGCGGCCGTCTATTATGTCCTGATCCAGGTTTTCACACCCAGGCGCCTGGCAAGTGAACGGGCGGGACTGGAAGCCCTGGTCCAGGAGCGACAGCAGGCCATCCTCACCCACCTCGAAGCCCTGGAAAGGAACCGCGACAGCCGGCAATGAAACGGCTGAAAGGGTGCCTGTGGTGGGCCCTGGCGGTGGGCCTCCTGGGTCTTCTGCTGGGTTGGTGGTTTTTCCCCCCCTCGGTGACCCTTCCCCCATCGGTCCGCGACCATCTGGCAGGGAAGATCCGGGAAAAGGCGGGAGTGGAACTCCGCACCGGCCGCCTCGTCGTCGATCATGCCCAAGGGCGGGCCGAGGTCGGGAGCGTCAGCCTGTCGATGCCCGGGGAACCGCCCTTCCTCCGGGCCCGCACGGCCGACCTGGGGTTCGCCTCGGGAACCGGCCTGGCCGACCTGGTGCTCGGCCGCGCCGGCCTCGAGGAGGTCCAGGTCGACGGCGCGGTCGTCGACTTCAAGGTCCCCCACCCGGACCTGACCATGGCCCCCGGCAGTGCGGGCTCGGCCAGGCCGCCGATCCGCCGGATCGGCCTCACCGACCTCACCCTCGTTTCCTGGGCGGGGGAGTTCGGGATCCAGTCCTTCGACGGGACCTTCGACCCCGTGAAGGGCACCGGGCGTTTTGCCCTCCACGTGGCCCGGAATCCCTTCGGGGGGGAACTCCACGCCACGGGTTCCATCGGCCTGGGAAGCCAGCCCGCCACCCTCGAGATGCGGGTGCGAGGCTTGAACGCCGGCACCCTTCCCGGCCTGATGTGGCTCCAGTTCCTGTACGGGGTCCGCCTCGCCTCGGGCACGATGGACGCGGATCTCACCTGGTCAGGGCCCCTGTCGCGCTGGCTGGGTACGGGTTCGATCGATCTGAAGACGCTCTTCCGGCAGGAATTGACCGGCCGGGTGGCCTGGCGGGGCACCGATTTTGCCTGGCGCGACCTGGCGGGCATCGTGAGCCTCGATCTCGACCGGCCCACGATCGATGCCGCGAGCTTCTCCGCCAGCCTCGCCGCCGCCACCGGAAGCCTGACGGTGCGGGGGGCATGGGACGGCGCCGCGGGGTGGCCCGGCCGCCTGGGCTTCCAGTTCACCGCCGCGGGCTTTCAGGTGCAAAGGCAATGGTTGACGGCGGCCCACGGCGGTCAGGAAACGGGCATCGAACCCGGGCTGGTCGACCTCGCCGTCGGGGGCTGGTCGGACGGCAGTCATCTGGAAACCGCGGGAACGGCCACAGCCACGGGGTGGGCCTGGGAGGGAAAACCCATCGACCTGTTGGGATGCGCCTGGAACCAGCGCGGGGAAACTGCCGAGGCCACCTTCACCGCCGACCTGCTGGGCGCCAGCCT
>CAZKPI010000078.1:0-7142 GCA_964554555.1 uncultured bacterium | reverse complement strand
CGGTTCTCTGGCCCGGCGGGCCGACGGGGTGCTGACCGGGGACCTCACCGGCACGGCAGAGAACCTTGATCTGGACGTGTTCCGACCCTGGCACGACGGCCGGTTCGCCGGCATCTGCCGCGGCCCTTTCCGTCTCGCCTTCCCCACGCCAGCCGGCAAAATGGCCTATCAGGCCGATCTCCAGGTCAAGGAGCCCCGGATCTTCGATCTCGAAGCCGGGTATCTGGAGGGAACCCTGGCCGGCGCCGGGGGGGACTGGGAACTGCGCGATCCCCGCACCGTCTTCGCCAACGGCGGGGAGATCGCCCTCCAGGGACGCATCGGAGCCGCCGGGTTCGAGGCCGCCGTCACCTGCGAGCAGGTCGATCTGTCGGCCTTCGGCCTGGCTCCCGAGGTCGCGTCCGGACTGGTCAGCTTCGCCGGCCGCCTGGCCGGCCCGCTGGAAAAACCCCTCCTGCAGGGGAACCTGTGGGCGGGGAAGGTCGGCCTGTTCGGCCTGGTCCTCGATTCCTACAAAGGCGGCCTGGAGATCACCCCGGACCGCCTGGTCCTGGACCCCATCATGGCCAAGAGCCGGACTTCCGGCTCCCTGGACGGGTTCCTGGCCTTCGACCTTCGCCGGAAGCGCCTGGCCAACTGCCGCCTGGCGTTCCAGGAACTCGACCTGGCGGAGATCGGCCCTCACCTCCTGGCCTTCGGCACCACCGGCCGCCTGGCCGGCCGGATTTCCGGGACCGTTCATTTCGGGGCCCTCACCGGGGCAGGGGGGTTCGAATTCAATCTGTCTTCCCGGAACCTCCGCATCGCCTCGGAAACCCTCGACGCCTGCCAAGTGGAGGGCGCGGTCCAGGGCGGGCAGGGTGAGATCCGGAAACTGCGGGTGGAAGCGTTCGGGGGAACGATCGACGGTTCGGGAAGGTTCCTCGACCCGGAGACCTTCGTCGGCTCCTTGCGGGCCAACCGCCTGCAGGTGCAGAAGGTGGCCGGTCTGCAGGCCTGGCTTCCCCAGCTCCGCGGCGAGATCTCCCTCGACGGCAGTCTCAACTGGTCGGCGGCGCACCGCACCGGCCGGTTCTCCCTGTTCGGGAACGATCTCTGGATCAAGGAACGCGAACTCGGCAATCTCGGCGCGGAGGTGGTCATCGACCCCGCCGGGATGCGGATCACTCAGGCCAGTTTCGACCGCATCGGGGTGACGGGCACCGGCACCCTTGGCTGGGCCGGCCGCAAGCCGTACCAGGGCACCCTCACCCTGAAGTCCACCGACCTGTCGTTCATTCCCCTGGCCCATGGCTGGTCGGCTTTCGGCAAGGACGACCTGATCGTCGACGGGCAGTGCCGGGTGACCGGCGACCTCGCCTCCGGCACGCCGGATGTGGTGCACGCCGAGCTGGCCCGCGTGGAGATCCGGCGCGGCAAGGACCTCATCAACGCCGCCCGCCCGATGGAGATTCTCTACCAGAACGGGATCTTCGAACTGCGGCAATTCGAACTGGCTTTCCAGAAAGGGTTGATCGGCCTGCAGGGCACCTACGAACCGGGCGGGCCGATGGCCCTGACCGTCACCGGCTCGGATTTCTCCCTGAAGGCTTTGGGCAACCTGCTCGAACAGCGCCAATGGCTGGTGGACGGCACCCTTTCCCTGCAGGGATCCCTGCACGGCACCCCCGCCCGCCCCCAGCTCAAGGGCACGATGGCCGTCCGGGACCTGGCTTTCGCGGGGCGGGTGATCCCCGAAGTGAAGGCGGTGTGCGCCCTGACCCCGCAGGACCTCCGCCTGGAGGAGTTTTGCATCGTCCTGCCCCATAACCGCCTCCAGGCCGCAGGAACCATCCCCCTGGGGCCGGCCACGGACACCCGCAGTATGGACCTCCGCCTGGAGATCGCGTCCGGACCCCTGATCGACCTTCCCGTTTACCTGCCGGAACTGTTCCACCAGGCGAGCGGCACGGTCGCGGCCTCCTTCCGCCTGACGGGCAACCCCCGCCACCCGGCCCTGGCCGGCGATCTGCACCTGGCCGCCCAGAGCCTGGCCTTCCGGAGCATGCGCACCCCGCTGAAGGACGTGGTGGTCGAGGCCCGCACCCGGGATGGGGTGGTGGAGGTGTCGCCGGTGGCGGCGAAGCTGGGCCGGGGGCAGTTGACCGGGCTGGGCACGATCGATTTCCAGGGGGGCCTGGGTTCCCTGACGGCCGACCTGCGCGGCGAGAAGCTGGATTTCTCCTGGGGCGGCGTGGAAGCCCGTTCCGTGGGCATCACGGTTGCCGCGCGGGGAGATCTCTACAACCCCATCCTGCGGGCGGTTGTGAAGATTCCCCAAGGGAAGGTCCTGATCTCGGAAAACCTGCTGAACCTGCCCATCACACAACTGCCTCTGCCCTTGCAAACCCTCGACTACCGGGTCGATTTCGAGATTCCGCGCAACGTCTGGGTGCGCAATTCCTTCATCAACGCCGAGATGCGGGGAAAGGTCGGGGTGGCCGGCTCTCTCGACACCTTCCACCTCGACGGCGGGGTGCAGTGCGTGCAGGGGTGGTTGTTCTTCCAGCGCCGCAAATTCCAGGTGGAGGCGGGGGAACTGCAGTTTGGCGCCCGCGAGGGGGCGATCGATCCGCACCTGTTCCTGAAATCGTCGACCAACGTCCAGAACACGCAGATCTTCCTGACCCTCGAGGGCCAGATGTCGTCATTTACACCCCGCCTGTATTCCAGCCCGCCCATGTCCGAAGGCGACCTGTTCGCCCTCCTGACCCTGGGCCGCAGTCTGGAACAGGCCCAACAGAGCGACCCCCGGCAGTTGTTCGAAAAGGAGATCCTCGAGGGGCTGAAGAACACCTACCTGTCGGGGCTTCTCGGATCGACGCTCTCCACCGCCCTGAATCTCGACGAGCTCTATCTCGGCTCGCTGTTCGATCGCACCACCGGCATCACCCGCTCCTTCCTGCGAATAGGGAAATACCTCGGGCACAACTTCTTCGTGGCCTACGAAGGGACGATGTCCAACGAAGGCCAGAAGATCTACATCATCGAGTACCGCCTGCCGCGCGGATTTCTGCTCAACCTCGAATTCGAGAAACCCATCAACCGCACCCGGATCGGCGTGCAGTATGACTGGAAGTTCTGACCCACCCGGAGGCTCCCACCACGGGTGAATCGCCGTTCCCATGGTGAGACCGGCGGTGGCCCCGGAACCGTGATGACTCTGGATCCGCCCGAAAGGCCCCTTCTCCGGCCAGGGCGGCCGCGAAGGTCCGCCCCGGCGTGACGCACCGGGTTGCTGGAAGCGGTTGTGCGGGAGATCCGTAAGGGCCTATCGCCGATCCGGGGGTGAGGAATCCGCAGGTGCCAAACGGGTGCGGGTACGGTATCATGGCCGTCACCGAGCCATGAAGGAACGTCTGGAGCGTCTTCTCAACGTCCGGCCGGGGGAGTGGGGGGACCTGCTGGCCCTCTGGGTCTTCCACACCCTGATCTGGACCGGCCTCGCCCTGGGCGAGTCGGTGGCGGAAACCCTCTTTCTGAAGCGCGTGGGGGTCGATTTCCTGCCCCATATGTTCATCCTGTGTTCCCTGGTGGCCATTCCCCTCAGCCTGCTGTTCAGCTCGCTTCAGCAGAGGTTCGGCAAGATCAAGCTGTCGATGGTGCTGGTGGGAAGTGCCATCGCCGCCCTGAGCGGCTGTCTGCTCCTGGTCGCCCAGGGCTGGGAGGTATACGGCCTGCCGGTGGGGTTCCCCTTGCTCTACGTGGTTCAGAGCGCTTTGGCAACCCTTTTGGGCGCCCATTTCTCGATTCTGATTGCCCACCAGTTCACCACCCTCGACGCCAAGCGGCTGGTTCCGCTGATCCTGTCGGGGTCGATCGCCGGTTCGATCGTCGGCGGCCTGATCCTGAGCCTCACCGCCCACCGGTTCGGCGTGGTCAACCTCGTCCTGCTGTGGATCCTCCTGCTGGCCGTTT
The DNA here is from genome assembly GCA_964554555.1 of uncultured bacterium. GTDB lineage: Bacteria > Muiribacteriota > Ozemobacteria > Ozemobacterales > Ozemobacteraceae > Ozemobacter. Next base: position 3,185 of record CAZKPI010000078.1, on the reverse strand, counting down.
CCCTGATCTGGTTCCTGGTGTTCTGCCGCAAGCGGTTTGCGGCCCCGGTCGGGGTCGAGGACCGCGACAGCACCCCCAAGTATGCCGTCGAATCCTGGCTCGAACAGCTCGGGTACGAGACACGCGCCGTCTTCGGTTCTCCCCTCCTGCTCCTGCTGGCGGGTTCCACCCTGTTCATGACCATCAGCCGGTTTTTCATCGAGTACCAGTATTCCGACATCTTCGGGGCCCATTTCCATGACGAGGCCGAACTGGCCACGTTTTTTGGCCGGTTCACCATCCTGTCCAACATCGTCGCGCTCGCCTTCCAGAGCCTCGTCACCGGCCGGATGATCCAATGGCTCGGGGTGAGCAACGCCAATCTCTTCTATCCTGTCTCCACCTTCCTGGCCTTCCTGGGAACCACCATCTCCTGGTCGCTCCTCCCCGGCATCTACGCCCGCTTCAACCAGGAAGGCTTCCGCCGGGCGGTTTTCCAACCCGTCAGCAACCTGTTCTACAACGCCATCCCCTCGAAACGGCGGGCCCGCTCCATCGCCTTCAACGAAAGCATCGTCATCCCCCTCGGAACGGTCCTGGCCGGCGCTTTCCTGATGGCCGTGAAGGACCGGCCCTGGGCCTTTTCGGGGCTCTCCCTTTTCATCTGCGCCCTGTGGGCCGCCCTGACCTGGGGCCAGCGGGAGGTCTACAGCAAGAGCCTGCTGGAACTGCTGAAACGCTCACTGATCGAGCGGTTCACGCAGGAGGAAAAGGACCTGGGCACCCTCGACGCCCAGACCCAGGTGCTGGTCATCGAGGCCATGAAAGACCCGAATGACGAGGTGGCCGAGCTGGCGGCCGACCTGCTGATCAAGTTCGGCAGTACCAATGCCCGCCTGGCCCTTCTGCGGCAGGCCTCCACCGCCCGGGCCTCCCTGCAGAAGATCCTTCTGCGGAAACTGTCGCTGTTCCCCAGCCCCGACACCAAGGGCTTCCTGCTGAAATGCCTGGCCAGCCCCGACGAGAGCGTGCGCCTGACCACCCTGCAGACCCTGATCCGCTACCCCCACGACGAGGAGATCCGTCTGCGGGTGGGCGAGTTCCTGGAATCGCCCGATGTCCGTCAGCAGGCCGCCGCCGCCGCCGCGGTGATCCGGGGAGGCGACCTGGTCCAGATGATGAAGGCCCTGCTGATCCTGCAGAAACTCATCTTCGGCAAGAACCCCGAGGAGATCGTGCTCGGCATCCAGAGCCTGGGGGAAACGCGCGATGAGCGGTTCTGGGTCAACCTGCGCACCTACCTGTCGAGCGACCAGCCCGAACTGCGCCTGGCGGCCATGCGCTCGATGAATCTGATGATCCAGGCCGGCGAGGTCATGGAGCATCTCGAACTTCTGTACAAGCTGTTGAAGGATGAGGTCCGTGAGATCAGGTCCCTGGCCATCCGAATCATTGGCCGGGTCCACAACCCCCAGAACATCCCGCACCTCATCGATGCCCTGTCCGACCCCAGCCCCCGCAACCGGCGACTGGCCCTGGAGGCCCTCTCAGGATATGGGGTCGAAATCATCCCCGACCTGCTGATGGTGCTCGACGACCCCCGCGCCACGGTCCACGGCCAGCTGGGGGCGGTCCGGCTGTTGGGCCTTTCCCAGGACCAGCAGATCCGCGAACGGCTGACCAGTTTCGGGTTCCAGAAGATCCGGACCATTTTCGAGATGAAGATCGACGAGTGGGTGGTGCGTGAGGAACTTCCCACGGCCCAGGCGGATTTCCTGGCGATGAAAAGGTCCAGGGCCTGACCAAGATCGTCCTCGCCCTGGTGGCCCCCGACCAGAACCAGGCGGCGCGCACCCTGTTCAAAAGCCTCTATTCCCCGAACCAGGAAACGATGAGCAACGCCATCGAGATCCTGCAGACCATGGGCGAGAGCACGCTGATCTACCATCTCCTTCCGGTCCTGGAAGGCCTTTCGCTCAAACAGATCGGGGAATACGGCATGCGGGTCTTTTCCCTTCCCCGGCCCTCCGCCCGCCAGGTCCTCGGCCGGCACCTCCTGTGCCTCGATCTCGAATTGAAGGAGGCCACCATCTACACCATCGGTGCCCTCGGCATGACCGAACTGGCGCCGGCCATCAAGAAGATCCAGGCCAGCGAGGGAAACATCGAATCGGTCGGGGAGATCTGCCGCTGGGCCCTTGACCAACTGGCCAGGGCCGGACTATTCTCCCACGCGGTCGCCGCCGACTCCCCATGACAGGAAGCCTCCTTCACCCATGATTCTCATCGAGAAGATCCTCTTCCTGAAGAAGATCAGCATCTTTCAGAGCCTCAACAGCCAGGAACTGCGAATGATCGCCGAGGTCCTCAGCGACGAGGAGTTTGCCTCGGGCGAGGTGCTGTTCAACGAAGGGGAACTGGGCGAATGCATGTATCTGCTGGTCGAGGGGAAGGTCGCCATCTTCACCGGGGCTCCGCCCAAGACCAAGACGCTGGCGGTCTTCGAGCCGGGCGACTTCTTCGGGGAGATGGGTCTGTATGACGACAAACCGCGCGCCGCCTCGGCCATGGCGCGCGAAAGTTCGCGGGTGCTGGTACTGCACAAAACGGATTTCTGCGACCTGATCGCGGAATACCCTCCCGTGGCTCTCGGGATCATGAAAGAGCTCAACCAGCGCCTGCGGGCGACGAACCTGAAGCTGACCTCATTCGAGGGGAAGTTCATCGACAAGGCCACCCAGCTCTACACCCGGGAGTATTTCGTGGACTGCATGGCCAACGAGTTTTTGAAGGCCAAGAAAAATGCCCTGCCGTTGTCGTTCTTGTCGGTGCGGCTCACCCTCGGCCAGCCCAAGGAGGCCGACCCGCCCATCGACTTCCTGCTCGACCAGCTGATGTGCGACGTCGGCCGGATTCTGACTCTGCACCAGCGGCCCACCGACCTGGTGGCGCGGCTGTCCCGGGACAAGGTCGTCGTCCTGCTGGCCGAGGCGGCCCGGAACGGGGCCGAAGCCTTCCTGCGCCGGGTGAAGAGGGATATCGACAAGCACCAGGTCATCTTCTCCGAAACGCGGGCCCTCGAGGTGCAGACCGATTTCGCCATCCGGAACTTCCCCGAGGATACGCAGGAACGGGAGGCCATGCTGGCCTTCCTGGACAAGGGTTGACCCCGGCTCCGGAGATGGACGGCCCCGCCGCCGCCCCCC
>CAZKPI010000077.1:1943-12726 GCA_964554555.1 uncultured bacterium | reverse complement strand
GCAGACGGGTCTCCCATGGGCCGGGCGGCTGGATTCCCCCCGGCCGGGTCTGCCCCGGAGGGGCCCGCCGTTGCCGCCGGCGAACCAGCCGGCGGCTGGCCGGCGGGGGTGGAACCGGGGATGGGCGAAACCGCCGGGGCCGAATGGGTGGGCGGCGATCCGGCGGCTGGCGAACCGTCCGGGTGAGAACCGGCGGTGGGAGTTCCGGTGGCCGGCATGCGGGGGTCGGACGAACCGGCAGAGGGGAGGGGCGCGGCGGCCAGGTCGTCGAGGATGACAGCTTTCAGGCGCTTCGCGGTGGCCGGGTCGGCGCCGAGCCGCGACAACAGGCCGACCACCGCCTCCTGCGCGGCCCGCAGGCGCCCGCAGGCCGGGCAGTTCCGGGCGTGGGCGAGGCACGCCTTGGGAACGGAACTTCCGGCCGGGAAGGGCCCCCCCTGATCGAGCCAGCTCCGAAAGGATTTACAATCCATGCCGCAGCAACCGGCTCCTCAGCCGGCGCAGACTGCGGGCCAGAACCTGCCCGAGGGGGCCCGGATCAATCCCCGTGATCCGGCCGGCCTCCTGGAGCGTCACGCCGTTCACCAAGCGCAGGATCAGGAGCTCCCGGTCGAGGGGGGGAAGGCCCTCCAGATGGTCGCCCAGCACGGTGTCGGGCTCCCGGACGCGGGGTTCGCCGTCTTCATCCTCAGTCTGGGCGGGTTTCACCGCGGGGATGGGTTTCCGGGCGCGGGCCAGCCGGTCTACGCACACCCGGTGGGTCAGCCTGGCCAGCCAGACCCCCGGCTTCCCCCCGTCGTAGCCGGGCAGGGCGGCCCAGGCTTCCCGGAAGACCTCGCGGGTGGCCTCTTCCGCTTCGGATGCGGATCCCAGTAAGGCGTTGGCCTGTCGGAAGACCGCCGGCAGGAAAGCCTCGGCCGCCGCGGTGAACGAAGCCCGGGTGACTGCCGGATCCGCGGGATGCCAGCGCAGTTCTGGTGCGGGGGTGGTCGCGGGAGAAACGGTTCTCATGCGGGCCCCACCGGCGAAAGAATGCCGGAAACCGCGCCAGGAAGAGGGTTTTGCCGCATGCGGGCATGATAGCGGCCGCCCGGCCGGGCGTCAACCCACATGCCCGGCTCCCAGGGATCCTCTCGCGGCGATCCGATGCTGTTCTGATGAACAGGGATTCCCGCCGGCCCCATTCTGGAATCAGGATCCTTCCCCACATCCGCCAGGGGGTCGGCCGCGGCATCCGTCAAGCCCCCGCGAGCACCCCCAACCCGACCTTGACCGAACCCGCCAGCAAAACGTGCCGCCAGATCGATCACGGGGAAGTCTTCCCCCGCTGGCGGGGATGGGCGGCGAAAAACTTCCAGATGAGGTCGTTGGCGGCAAAGTCCGGGTCGGGGGGGTCGGCCCGGCGTCGGCCCTGGGGCCTGGCGCCGGGCCAGGCATGCCCCTGCCGGTGCAGGACGACCTGCGCCACCTCGGTGCCGCCGCGGCCGCCCGTCCAGCGCCAGCAGGTGAATCCCTTGCCTGGCTCCTCGACCACTTCCGGGGGTTCCCGGCAGTCGTTCGCCTCGACCCAGAACCGCATCGTCTGCGAGGCCGAGGTCATGAAGGCCGGCGTCTCGACCGACTTCTCCTGCAGGCCGCCCGCGAGAGGCACGTGCTTGTCGAGCAGGCCGTTGATGGCCAGCACCGAGACCGGCGTCGTCGGCGCCGGAGGCAATTGCCAGTCCTTCTGGTCCTGCCGCCGCCCGCCCAGACTGCCTGCGACGGGGGCGATGGCGGCGAACCGGTTGTCAGGCCGGGCCGCCAGCCAGTGGCACAGGAAGGCGCCGTTCGACATGCCGGTGGCGAACAGGCGGTCCTGGTCGAGGGGGAACTCGGCCGCCAGGCGGTCGATCATGGTTTGGACAAACCCGCCGTCATCGACATCGGTTCGCCCCGCCTCGCCGAACCCGAACTTGACGTTCCAGGTCAGCAGGATGCCGTCGATCCTGCCCGTGCCTTCGGGGACCACGAGCAGAAAACCCGCCGCGTCGGCCTTCTCCACCAGGCCGTAGCTGGCCAGGGCATGCTTTCCCCCGCCCCCGCCGCCGTGGAAGAAGAACACCGCCGGCAGTGGGGTGCGCCCGTCCCAGCCGGCCGGGGGATGGACGAAGAACCGGCGCGTGCGGCCTCCGTGCGGCAGTGTCCTTTCAACGGTGCCGGCTGGCAGGGGCGTCTGCTGTACTTTCCGCTCCAACAGCCATTTGACCACCCGGCCCGGCTCCCGGGCCATCGCGGCACCGGCCAGCCCGGCGGCCAGCCAAACCACCAGCAGTGCCCTTCCCACCCGCATCCGGCGGCCCATCGTCATCACCACTCTCCTGCGTCCAGTTCCCCGTCATGATAGTCCGGCCCGGAAGTCCCGGCAAGGGCGGCTGGCCGCCCAGGGCAGGCCCCTGGCCGGTTTTCGGCTCCTCCCCGCTCCCCAAGATCGCGGCCGGCCCCGGACCGAACGGCCCGTCACCACTGCGTTTGCCGGAATCCTGGCCTCTTGGGAAAGGTCTGGGGGCCACCCCGCTCGTTGAATTTCCAGGGCGGGCGGTCTATAGTTTCCCCCGGGGCAGGCCGGCGGCCTGCCCAGACCCAGCGGCAGACCGGCCGTGGCAGTGGAAAGGAACACGACATGTGCGGCGTCATCGGACTCACCTACGAGCACGACAAGCAGGACCTCGGGCAGGTGGCCTCCCGCCTGCTCCGGATGCTGGAATACCGCGGCTATGACTCGACCGGCGGCGTCGTCCAGGACAGCCAGGGGAACATCACCCTGCGCAAGGATGTCGGTTCCCCCACCGAGCTGACCGTCAAGCTGGGCATCGACCGGCTGTCCGGCCGCGTCTTCTGCGGCCAGGTGCGCTGGGCCACCTTCGGCGTGGTCAACCAGGCCAACGCCCAGCCGCATGAGATGCGGTGCAAGATCCACGTCTACGGCGCCCACAACGGCAACATCACCAACTGCCTGCAGTTGAAGGAATGGCTGTTGGGCGAGGGACACGACGTCAAGAGCGACAATGACGGCGAGATGCTGGTGCACACCGTCGAGCATTTCTTCGCCCAGGAGATGCAGTACCAGGATGAGACCGACCACGCCGTCCGCGAGAAGGCCCTGAAGAACGCCGTGCTGAAGGCGGCAAGGAAAGTCATCGGGTCATTCGCCGCCATCGTCGTCGATCCGGTCACCGAACTGGTGGCGGCCATCAAGGCCGGCAGTAGTCTCTACATCGGCCAGGGCCACGACCCGACCGGCGGCGCCTTCATCGTCGCCAGTTCCGACCTGGCCTCGGTCCTGCAGATCACCCGCATCCTCATCCCGATCCGCGAGAAGGAGTTCGCCGTCTTCTCCCCGACCCGGTTCGCGAAATATGACCTGAAGACGGGCAAGAAGATCCGCCATGCCGTTCAGCGCAGTCTGCTGAAGGTCGAGGAGACCCGCCTGCAGGCCCCGTTCCGCTTCTTCATGGAACAGGAGATCCACCACCAGGTGCTGACCGCGCGGCGCCAGATTTCGCTGTTCACCGGCGGCAACCCCGTCACCAAGGCCCTGCGCCAGCATGAGAAGCGGCTTGGCGAGGTCTACGACAAGCTGAAGGACGGCATCCGCCGGCTGGCCGATGTGACCGACACCAAGGACCTGCCGGCCCGGGTCGAAGCCTTCCTGCAGTCGCGTCCCGTGGCCCTCCTGCGCGACCTGGTCAAGGAGACCGCGCAGGAAGGCTTCGAGACCCACCTCGATTCGTCGTATGCCAGCTTCCTCGAGGAGATGCGCGACCTGGCCGGGAAGAAGGACTATTCCCTGGTGCTTCTGCTCAAGTATCTCGACGCCATCTTCGAGCTCGAGGACATCCACGACATCGAACAGCGCGTGAAGAAGTTCACCGACATGGTGGTGAAGGCCCACCAGGGCGGCCATTCCATCTACATCCTGGCCTGCGGCACCTCCTACCACGCGGGCAAGACCGCCCCCATCTTCTTCAACGAGATCGCCGGCCTCTCACTGATCCCTCTTCTGCCGGGCGAGTTCCGGGCCCAGTGCACCAACGCCCTGCGTGACGGCGATCTGGTCATCGGCATCAGCCAGAGCGGCGAAACCAAGGACCTGATCGACGTCTTCAACTTCATCATCGCATCGAAGAAGAAAGTCGGCCGCATCTGCATCCTCAACAACACCAACTCCACCCTGGCCATCGAGAAATCCGACCTGTTCGTCCCCCTCTTCTGCGGCCCCGAGATCGCCGTGCCCGCCACCAAGAGCTTCATGAACCAGCTCCTGCTCCTGTACATCCTCGCCCTGCAGGTGGGGCGGCGGCTGGCGAAGGGCAAGGACCGCAACCCCGTTCTGCAGAACCTGGCGCGGCATGAGGCCAATCTCGCACGCATCCCCGACCTGATCGACCGCACCCTGAAGACCACGCAGAAGGAGACCGACGAGATGGCCTCCTTCCTGTTCCTCGCCCCCAGCCTGCACATCCTCGCCACCCGCATCCTGGGCATCGCCAAGGAAGGGGCCCTGAAGATCCGCGAGACCGTGCTGAACCACACCGAGGGGTTCGAGGCTTCCGAGTTCAAGCACGGCCCCAACACCATCCTCGGCATCAACACCATCTTCGGTCTCGACAACGTGCGCTCGGTGCTGGCCACCTTCGGCCAGTCGATGCAGGCCGCCATCGACAGCCCCGAAGGGAAACAGCTCGACGCGCGCGGCCTCAACCGCCTGTTCCAGGCGGTCGCCGACTACGCCTTCCGCGACCAGCCCCCCCGGTTCCTCAGCGACCACGAGAAGGTGCTGTTCGACCGGGTGTTCGCCGATTTCAACTTCTTCGAGAGCATGTATGCCAACTACCCGCTGATCTTCATCGCCTGCCCCAACGAGACCGACATCAACCTCACCATCTCGCAGGTGAACACCCACAAGATCCGTGGAGCCCACGTCTTCATCATCGCCGAGGACAACGACCTTCTGCGCGCCGCCGTCTCGGTGCCCCCCGCCAACGGCTGTGTCTACCGCCATGGCTACGTGACCCTGCCGCGCACCGACGAACTGCTCCTGCCCATCTTCTCGATTTCGGTCGTCCTGCAGGTGCTGGCCCTCAAGATGAGCCAGCGCAAAATGGAGTTCCTCGACCGCCTCGAAATCAAGAACCACGGCGTCCACCCCGACGTACCGAAAAACGTCAGCAAGTCGATCACCGTCGACTGAACCTGGCGGCCACCCGGCGATTGCTTTTGCCATGGTCCGTTTCATGGCCAACGGCGCGTGCCGTTGAGCTCCCGCGAGGGGAACGCATCAGCGTTTCCCTCGCCAGAAGAAAGGGTCCAGGGCCATTGGCCCTGGCGGGGTGGAAGGGGCAAAGCCCCTTCGGCAAGCCTTCAGGCGGCTCAACGTTCTTTTTCCGCCGGGGATGCGGGGCGGCGAAGGGCAAGGTGCCCCCGGAAAAAAGAGGGACCCCTTGGGGTCAGCCAGCCCGCACGGGAAGCTGATCTGCAGAACAGCGGAGCGTTACGGATTTCCCCATTCGGCTTCGAAGGGGATGGCGGGGACGTCGTTGACCAGGATGCCGATGCCGCGGGCGTGCAGGGCCTGGGCGTCCAGGTCCATCGGCAGGGTGCTGGCCAGCGGCAGGAGCTGGACGGCCAGGAAGGCCTTGGCGAGGGGAATCACCTCGCCGCGGCTGTCACGGACGTAGCGGACCGCGTGCAGGGCGCCCAGACCCAGGGATTCCAGGAAGTGCTTGACCATCGCCAGGTGGCAGGCTTCCCGCTCCTCGACCGCCTTGACCATCTGCAGGGTCTCCCAGGTCAGCCGGGCCGCCGCGTGGAAGTCGGCGGCCTGCACCAGGTTCCAGAAGCGGTGCTTGAAGGTTTTCAGGTCTTCCTTTACCTGCCGGGCGGGCCCTGACGCCAGTTTCCCCCGCCAGCGGGGCGGGGTTTCGGGGGCGGGCAGTCCCGCCACCGGCATGAGGTCGCCCGCGACGATGGGAATGCCCCGCCGCTGGAAGCGGTGGGCCCGGCGGTCGACCAGCCAGGCGAGCGGCAGGAAAGCTCGCTGGAACAGGGTCAGCTTGCGCAGGATCCGGCGCGAATCGCCCCCCGAGAGCCGGTCGTAGACCGGTCCCCGCGCCTGGTTCGAGCGGATCCCGCCCAGGATGTGGTCGTAGAAGGCGTTGACGACGGCCCCCTGGCCGGCCGCGGGGGCGCCGGTCTTTCCGGAAGCCGGGGCGTGGACTTCCTCGAACCGGGCCACCGACAGCAGTTCGGTGGCCGCCGCCCGCAGGTCCTGGTCGATGGTCTCGCCGGCCGCCGCGACGCCGGAGGCCTGGGCCGTCAGCCTTCCGGGGAAGCACAACAGCGCAATGGCCAGCACCAGCCAGGGGAAAGCGTTGCCTCGACGGTCCATGCCTGCCTCCACGCACGGGGGATATTTTCATTCTATCATGGCCCCCATGGGGGATACGGCCACCTCCCCCGGCTGGTGCGGCCTCTGGCCCAGATGATGACGGCCCTCCCGGCCGGACGCCGGCGCGCGGCCGGTTCCCGGCAAGACGGGAGACCGCGTCAGGCCCCTCCGGGCGGGACCGGCGGGGAACCGGCGGCCGGGCCGGGACCGGATGCCGGCATGGTCCAGCGTTTGAGCGTCTCGATGATCGGGATGATGCTGGCCGCCGCCGCCCAGTTGACCAGCCAGGCGTCGAGGTCGATCGGGCGGCTCTCCATGATCCTCTGCAGGACCGGCACGTAGGTGAAGGCCAGCTGGAGGGCGACGGTGCCCAGCAGACAGGGCCAGAGGGCGATGTTGAGGGCGGGGGCGACGTTGGGCATCGGCGACCACAGGCCGCGGGCGGGGAACAGGTAGAACAGCTCCACCAGCACCATGGTGGTGACCACACCGGTGCGGGCCACCTCGACGTCAGCCATCATGACCCGGCGTTCGTACCAGAAGATCACGAAGCTGACCAGCGTCATCCAGAGGGCCACCACCACGATCCGCACCAGCAGTCTCCCTTCGATGAGGGGTTCGTCCGGCCGGCGCGGCGGGCGGTCCATCAGACCCGACTCGCGGGCCTCGAAGGCCAGCGGCAGGGACAGGAAGGCGGTCAGCAGGTTGACCCACAGAATCTGCACCGGCGTCACCGGCAGGCGGAAGCCGAGCAGGATGGCCACCAGCACCACCAGCCCCTGGGCGGTGTTGGTCGGCAGGATGTAGACCATGCTTTTGACCAGGTTGTTGAAGACGTTGCGGCCTTCCTCGACGGCTCGTACCAGCGTGGCGAAGTTGTCGTCGACCAACAGCATGTCCGAGGCATCCTTGGCCACCTCGGTGCCGCTCAGCCCCATCGCCACGCCGATCTCGGCCCGCTTCAGGGCAGGGGCGTCGTTGACCCCGTCGCCGGTCATGGCCACGATGTCGCCCCGCTTCTGCAGGGCCTCGACCAGCCGGAACTTGTGCTCGGGAGCGACCCGGGCGAACACGGCGGTGCGGTGGGCCTCCTCGGCGAAGCGCTCCAGGGGCATCTCGCTCAACTGCTTCCCGGTCAGGGGGGGAACGCCCGGTTCGCCGATGCCCAGGTCACGGGCGATGGCGGCGGCCGTTTCGGGGTGGTCGCCGGTGATCATCTTCACCTTGATGCCCGCCTTCTGGCAGACGGCCAGCGCGTCACGCACCTCGGCCCGCGGCGGGTCGATCATCGCCGCCAGGCCCAGGAAGGCCAGGGGGGGAAGCTTCTCGGGAACCTGACTCAGCCCCTCGCCGGGGGCCGCCCCCAGGGCCAGCACGCGCATGCCCTGCCGGGCGAGTTCCTTGACCTGCGCCTGGATGGCCGCCGCCGGCAGGGGATGACCCCCGAATCCGAACCGGTCGCACATCCCCAGCAGGCGCTCCACCGACCCCTTGACCCACAGGATGGGCTTCCCGGCCGGGTCGCGGTTCAGGGTCACCATGATCTGATTGGCGGAATCGAAGGGAAGAACGTCCAGGCGCGGGTGGGCGGCCCGCATCGCCGCCGTGTCAAATCCCGCCTTCGCGGCCACGGTCAGCAGGGCCCCCTCGGTCGGGTCGCCCTCCACCACCCATCCATGCGGGTCCATGCGCAGTTGGGAATCGTTGCAGAGCACCCCCGCATGCATCAGACGGGCGAAATCCTCGTCCCGGACCGGGTCGCGGTCGCCGGGGGCATAGACGCGGCCGAGCGTGGGGTTGAATCCGACCCCCTCGACGCTGAACCGCCCCGACGGGCAGAGCAGGGTCTGGATGGTCATCTCGTTGGCGGTCAGCGTCCCGGTCTTGTCGGAACAGATGACCGTCACACTGCCCAGGGTCTCGACGGCCGGCAGTTTGCGGATGATCGCCTGCCGGGCCGCCATGTTCTTCACCCCGATGGCGAGCACGATCGTCATGACTGCCGGCAACCCCTCGGGGATCGCCCCCACCGCGGCGCTCACCGCCGCCATGAACATCTCGGTCTTGTCCATGCCGCGCAGGATGCCGACCACGAAGATCAGCACCCCGAACCCGATGACGTAGGCCCCGAACGCTTTTGAAAACTCCTCCAGCCTCTGCATCAGCGGGGTGTCGAGCTCCTCGGCCTCGTTCATCAGCGCGTTGATGCGGCCGATCTCGGTGCGGTCGCCCGTCTCGACGACCACTCCCCGCCCGGTGCCGGCCGTCACCAGCGTGCCGTTGAAGGCCAGGCACCGCCGGTCACCGATCGCCGCGTCGGCGGGGGCGGGCTCGAGGGTCTTCTCGACGGGAAGGCTTTCCCCGGTCAGGGCCGACTCGTTGATCCGGAGGTTCTTCGCCTCAATCAGCCGCAGGTCGGCCGGCACCCGGTCGCCGGTCGCCAGCAGGACCACGTCGCCGGGAACCAGCTCGGCCGCCGACAGCCGTTCCGCCTGCTCGCCGCCGCGCCGCACCGCGCACTCGGTCTTTACCAGTTTCGCCAGCGCGTCGATCGCCCCCTGCGCCTTCATCTCCTGGACGAACCCGATGATGGCGTTGACGATCGTCACCGCCAGGATGACCAGGGCATCCGTCCCGCGCCCCGCCAGGGCGCTCGCCGCCGCCGAGACCAGCAGGATGATCACCAGCGGGTTCTCGAACTGGCCGAGAAAGCGGCGCCAGGCCGGCACCCGGGCCGGCGGGCTCAGCTCATTGCGGCCGTACCGCTCCTGACGGGAGCCGGCCTCCTGCGGGGTGATGCCCAGCACGGTGTCGGTCGACAGCCGCTGGGCCACGTCGGCGGGGGGGAGGGAATGCCAGGGAATGCGCTCCATTGCAGGTGTTCCTCGGGAAGATCTCTTCCGTCAGGATGGGCTGGAAGGGCCCCCATTATACCGGATCCTGCCCCTGGCCGAAACGCCCGCGCGGCGCCCCGCCTGGGTCCTCCCAGGCACGTTCCATCGGGGGTCGTTCCCCGGCGTCGCCGCGCCAGGCCGCTGTAACAGGCCATGATCGAGGTTTGACGATCAGGCAGGCAAATCACAGAATCGGCCTACCCTTCATCCCCCTTCTCCGGGTAGTATTCCGGGTGAAACGCGCCGTTGCCGGCCGGGTGGGCCTCCGGCAGAAAGGAGTCCCTCCAGATGGTGCGAGCCAGCCTGGAGGCCAACCGGAAAAGGGGACCTCGCCTTGTTCCCCGAGGGCTCCCGCTCCGGTGAGGCAGTCCTTCCTTGATGCGGTCGTCGGACACCCCTCTGTCCGGACCAGCGGCGCCAACCATCGAAAGGAACCGACCATGCTGTATCGCCCCTGCGGGAAAACGGGACCGTCTCTCTCCATCCTGGGTTTCGGCTGTATGCGCCTGCCGCTGACCGACCCGAAGAAGCCGGAAACCATTGACGAGGCGCTCGCCGCCAGACTGCTGGACATCGCCATCGACCACGGCGTGAACTATGTCGATACCGCGTATCCCTATCATGCCGCCGTTCCGTTCACCCCCGGGCAGAGCGAGATGTTCGTCGGGAAGTATCTGAAGGGCGCCCGGCGCGACAAGGTCTTTCTGGCCACCAAACTCCCGAGCTGGTCGATTCAAACCCGCGCGGACTGCGACCGGTTCCTGAACGAACAGCTCGTGCGCCTGCAGACCGACCGCATCGATTTCTACCTCGTCCACGCCGTCATGAGGAAATTCTGGGGTGCCCTTCAGCAGGCCCGGGTGTTCGAGTTCCTCGATGCGGCCCTCAGGGACGGCCGCATCCGGTATGCCGGCTTCTCCTTCCATGACGAGCTGTCCCTTTTCAAGGAGGCCGTCGATGCCTATCCCTGGTCGTTCTGCCAGATCCAGTACAATTTCATGGACGAGCAGTACCAGGCCGGGCGGGAGGGCCTGGAATACGCCGCCGGCAAGGGCCTCGGGGTCGTCGTCATGGAGCCGCTCCGGGGCGGCAGTCTCACCAGCAGTATCCCTCCGGCCATCCAGAAACTCTGGGACCGGGCCGCTTCGCGTCGCTCCCCGGCGGCCTGGGCCTTCCGCCACGTCTGGAACCACCCGGGGGTGACCCTCGCCCTGAGCGGCATGAACCGGGAGGACCACCTTCGCGAGAACCTGGAGATTGCCGCCGCCGGTCTTCCCAACTCCCTGTCCGCCGCCGACCTCGCCACGCTCGAAGCGGTCCGCAAGGAATACCGCTCCCGCATGAAGGTGGACTGCACTGCCTGCAAGTACTGTATGCCCTGTCCGGCCGGGGTGAACATACCCGGTTGTTTCGGCCTGCTGAACACCGCCGCCATGTACGAGGCCCCGGGCCCCGCCCGTTT
>CAZKPI010000077.1:0-1890 GCA_964554555.1 uncultured bacterium | reverse complement strand
TGTGGGCAGTGCGCCCCCAAATGCCCCCAGCACATCCCCATTCCCGACATGCTCAAAGAAGTGGTGGCGACTCTGGAAAAATGAGGCCGGCCTTTTGCCTCTCGCCCCGGCCGGGGGCCGTTCCGATGAAGCGTGGTCAGGGATCCACCCCGGTGCCGGGATGAGGTTCGCCTTGGTTCCGTCAGGCCGCCGGCTGGCACCTCAGGTCTTCCTGGTGACCCGGGCAGGCTTTCCTTCAATGAAGGCGGACGGCGACCGGTCCGGGCGGCGGGGGGGGCGGGCGGTTCTCCGCTGAAAGCGGGGCCCGCCGTCGCGAGGCCGGAAGGGGTACTACGCGGTCCTGGAGAAGAGGAGGCGAAGCCGCCGTGCCGCGCGGGCGAGACAAGCCCGCCGCCGGGCGCTTGGCCGTCGGCCCCGGCTGTCCGGCCGGATAATCACCCTGGGCCGGTTTTGTACCCCAGCGTGACCTCCTCCGGTACTGCCTGGGCCAAGGTCAGGCCGCGGTCGGCCGCCGGAAGGCGGCTGACGCCCACAGCAGGATCCGCCGCCGCCTCGCGCCGGGCAGGCATCCGAACCTCGCGGGCAGGGTACATACATTCTGTAAACCGCGGTACCCCATTTAGGGGCGCCGTGCCAAGCATTCGGACAAAGTCCCTCGGCTCAACCATTGCCGAGGAGGATGGAGGGTACTGCCGGTGCTGTACATGCCGAGACTCCGCCGCCGGAGTCACTTTGGCTTGTACTGTTCGAACGCTTTCTTGTCGAAGGCGCGGCGGTAGGCGTCTTCGGGGGCGATCCGCCGTGATTTCACCAGGTCCATCAGGGACTGGTCCATGGTCTGCATGCCGATCTGCTTGCTGGTCTGCATGATCGAGGGCAGTTGGAAGGTTTTGTTTTCGCGGATGAGGTTGGCGACGGCGGGGGTGTTGACCAGGATCTCGAGGGCGCAGACGCGGCTCATGCCGTCCATGGTTGGGATCAGCTGTTGGGCGATGATGCCCTGCAGGGCGTCGGCCAGCTGGGTGCGGATCTGGTCCTGCTGGTGGGCGGGGAAGACGTCGACGATACGATCGACCGACTGGGCGGCCGACGGGGTGTGCAGGGTGGCAAAGACGAGGTGGCCGGTTTCGGCGGCGGTGACGGCCAGCGAGATGGTCTCGTAGTCGCGCATTTCGCCGACCAGGATGATGTCGGGGTCTTCGCGCAGGGCCGAGCGCAGGGCGGCGGCGAACGACTTGGTGTTGGGGCCGATCTCGCGCTGGTTGACGATGCAGGACTTGTGGTTGTGGACGAACTCGATGGGGTCCTCGATGGTCAGGATGTGGTCCTGGCGTTCCCCGTTGATCAGGTCGACCATGGCGGCCAGGGTCGTCGATTTGCCCGAGCCGGTCGGCCCGGTGACCAGCACCAGGCCCTTGTTGCGGCGAGACAGCTCGGTCAGCACGGGGGGCAGTTTGAGTTCGGCCAGGGTTTTGATGCGGGCCGGAATGACCCGGAAGACGGCCCCGATGCCGAGGCGGTTGTTGAATACGTTACAGCGGAACCGGGAGACGTCGGGGATTTCGTAGGAGATGTCGAGCTCGAGGTCGCGCTCGAAGCGGTCGCGCTGGTCGTTGGAGATGAACTGGAAGATGAGGCGCTTGGTGTCCTTGGGCTGGAGGGGGGGAAGATCGGTCGGCCAGAGCTTCCCCTGCAGGCGCATCATCGGCGGGGTCCCGACGGTCAGGTGCAGGTCGGAGCCGCCCTTCTCGACGACGAGGGTCAACAGATCGTTGATGCTGATCTCGTCGTTTTCATTCTTGGCGGCGGGCGGCCGGCCGCCCATGGTGGGGGCGGCGGCGCGCGGGGCGGCGGCGGCCCGCCAGGTGAGCGATCCGGCCCTGCAGGCGC
>CAZKPI010000076.1:12608-12818 GCA_964554555.1 uncultured bacterium | reverse complement strand
GTTGACGGTCAGGGTGTTTCCGGCCGTGAAGTCGTACCCGCCGAGGTCGTTATTGAGAACAGCGCCAACCGTGATGTTGGTGGCGCGAGCCGTCACGTTGTCGCCGTCAAGGTCACCAGTTACGTTGATGTCGCCGTTGGCGTTCAGGCTCACGGAGCCTAAGTTGCTTGCGATGACGCCCGTTGTGATGTTTCCGCCGGTTGCGCCCAC
>CAZKPI010000076.1:0-12598 GCA_964554555.1 uncultured bacterium | reverse complement strand
GATGTGTTGGACACCGCCGGACCGGTGAGGCTTATGCCGCCCATGTTGCTGGTCATGGCCACGTTCACGTTGACCGCGTTGCCTGCGCCGGCCGCAGCGACATCGATGTTTCCGCTTGCGTTGACAAGACCGGTGAAAGTGACGGAACCGGCGTTGGCGTTCACAGTAAGGCTGTCGAGAGCCACTGCTTGGCCCACCGCCGCGAACACCACATTACCGCTGGTGTTGGTGACCGCAAGGTCGTAAGGTCCATCAAGGGTTGCGTCGGAGAAATCAACGACGCCCGCCGCGTTGCTGGTGATGCTGGAATCCGAAAGCAGCGTCACCCCAATGGTTCCCGCCGTGCTCATAAGCGTTACGGGACCCGCTACATTGATCTGGCCGTTGATGGCCGTCACCGCTTCGCCGACCGTCGAAAGGGAGGAAAGGGAGGAGAGATCGAGCACATGCGTCCCGCCGCCGAATACCGAGACCTGAAGGTTCCCGGGCACGACCCCCAGCCCCCCGAGAGTGGCGTTTGCCCCGCCCAGGGATTGGGCGGAGGCCAGGCGCTGACCGGCCTCCAGGGGCCCGGCGATCTTTCCCGCGGAAACGACCTTGGTGGCGGTGGCCAGCTGTTTGATGCGCAAAGTGTAACTGCCCACTTTGGCGGAGGTGGAGGCGGTGGCCGACAGAAATTTGTCGTTTGAGGAGGTCACCTTCTTGGCGTTGAAGGTGCGGCTGAACGTGAGATCGGTGGCCTTGTTCTGAAGCTCGAACAGCTTCAGGTTGATTTCCTGTAACATGGCCTTCTGGAGCGAAAGCGTGTTGCGCTTCTGCTCCAGGCGATTGACCGGAACCCGCTCGATCTCCATGAGCTTGTCGATGAGTCCCTGGGTGTCCATGCCGCTGGACAGGCCGCCAACCCAGTTGCGCTTGATACTGTCGACCATAGGGCCTCCTTACCCGAACCCCTCGATGTGGACCGCGGTCCGGGAGCTGTCTCGGAATCCGTGTTGAAGCTGGCTCCTCACGCCTTCTTGTCGAAGATCATGCCCAGATAGTCCTGCATTTTCGAGAACAGGTCAAGAATCTCCTTGGACGGGATCTCGCGGATGACCCGATCGGTCAAGGAGTCAACCACGGCCACCATGGTCGACTTGGTCTTGTCATGGATCTGGAAACGCAGGGACCGGTCGAAGATGATCGCCGTCTGGTTCATCTTCTCAACGGCTTCCTCGACCGCTTCCTGCTGTTTCCTTGGATCCTGCTGTTCCTGCGCCGCCTTGTTGGCCTGTTGTTCCATGGGCTGGGGCGTGGTGGTGGTGGGCAGGGTCAATTCAGGATCGTAGCTTACTGCCGGATCTCCCGGAATAATCGCTTTTCCGACTTCCATTTTTCATCCTCCTTCTCAGGAGCTGACGGACCGGATGAAGGTCCGTTCCTCTCGGGTTCAGGGGAATGTCCCGCCCCCCAGGGCGGGGGGCGGGACTTCCCGATGGCCACGTTTACTCGGGGAGGGCCCCCGGAAGATTACCGGAGCAGTTGGAGCACGCCCTGGGGAACGAGGTTGGCCTGGGCGAGCATGGCTGTTCCGGACTGCGAGACGATCTGGTTGCGGGTGAACTCGATCATCTCCTGGGCGATATCAGCATCCCGCAGTCGCAACTCAGCGGAGGTCAGGTTGCTGTGCGTGTTCTGCAGGTTGTTGATGGCGTATTCCAGACGGTTCTGGAAGGCGCCGAGCTTGGACCGTTCGGCCGACACCTTGTCGATGGCGGAGTTGAGGATCCCGATCGCCTTGGTCGCCCCCTCGATGCTGGTCATGTCAAGGTTGGTGACCCCCAGGGCCTTGGCCGACATGTTGCTCATCGAGACCTTCATGGCCTGGCCCTGATCGGCCCCGATCTGGAACTGGGGGGTGTTGCTGACCACGTGCATCCGGATGGTGGAATCCCCGCTTCCTTCCGCCACGAGCGTATCGAGGTCCAGCTTGTCCTGGACGATCGTGATATCGGCCGCGGCTCCGCCGAAGACCAGGGAAACTTTGGCCTTGTCATATTCGGTATCCGAGATGCTCCGCTTGCCGACCGTTTTGGAGGTGAAGGCAAGACTGTCCCCCACCCTGTCCACCCGAACATCGGAATCGACGGCCGCCAGGGCAGTATTGATCGCAGCAAACAGGGAGGCTTCGGTCACCATGTCCGCCGTTGTCACCACGCTGACGGTGTCGATGAAGTTGATGGCGGCGGTGGTAACCCCCGCGCCCTCATTCTGGCCGTCGGAGATGGTGAGGGTAACAATGCCCCCGGTCGAACCCGCATCATACTGGCTGATGCCTTCAAGCATGGAATCTTTGTCTTTGGTGCCCGTCACCGAGGAATAGTAGGTTCCTGAATTGATGCCGATCACAGAGGCACCACCGCCAGCGGTGATGTTGAACTGACTGGTGATTCCCGAGTTGGACGGATTGAACGCAAGCTTGACCTGGCCATCGGAGATCTGGGCTTCCAGACCGAGCAATCCGCTGTTGGCCGCCACGGCAACCGAAATCTGACTTTCCAGAACCCGCTGGATGCCATTCATGGTCCAACGGCCCGCCGCCACCGAAATGGTTTGGGTGGCACCATACTGCGCGCCGGAAGCGTCGAAGATGCTGATGGCGAACGTGGCCGCCGCGGCAAGACTCAACCCGGATTCAAATCCCTTGAGCCCAGCCACCTGGGCACTCTGGGAATCGAACGCCACGTCGATCCCGGCAATGACCCCGAACAGGCGGCTGTCGTTGGTCTGGGTGGTCACGGCATTGCCGTAGATATCGATGGCGGTTCCCTTGATCACGCTGTTGGATGCTTCCCGGACCGTGGCAATCCCGAGAGCTTGGATGAGCCCCTGGTCCCCGGAGAAGTTGATCTCACCGCGGTCGCCGATGACCCCAGAAACCACCTGGAGATAGCCGCCAGTCATCCCGTCGATGGGGTTGAGGAACTTGATGTTGGCATTCGCCTGGTCGAGCCCCGAGGAACTCTTGATGGCACCGTCGATCTGATTGGCCAGGTAGCCCAGGGTGAACCCGCCGTCCACCGTGATCGATGTCTGCCGGCCGAACGAATTCAGGGTCAGAGTCTTGGGGGTGTCCAGAATGAACTGCCCATTGTTGTCGTAAAACTGGGCGACGTCTTCCAGGGCGGTCGAACCGTCGGCCAGCTCACCGGTCTCCTTCAGGGTGAAGATCTGCGACCGGGAAACCTGGGCCGCGCCGGCTTTGAGGAGGGCCAGGCTGACGGCGTAGTCGCCACCCACCGCATCCCCGACCACCAGCCCTTGGGCATACTTGGAGTTGGCTGAGATGAGGGCGGTCTGACTGCCGTCGAGCAGTTTCTTGGAGTTGAACTCGGTGTTGAACGCGATGCGGTCGATGTCGTCGCGGAGCTGGTTGATTTCCTTCTGGATCTCGAGGCGGTCGTTGGTGGTCAGGGTGTCGTTCGACGACTCGATGGCCAGCTCGCGCATGCGCTGAAGGATGCTGTGGGTTTCACCGAGGGCGCCTTCGGCCGACTGGATCATCGAGATCCCGTCCTGGGCGTTGAGCACGGCCCGCGACAGGCCCCGGATCTGGCGCCGCAGTTTCTCGCTGATGGCCAGCCCGGCGGCGTCATCAGCGGCCCGGTTGATCCGCAGGCCCGAACTCAGCTTCTCGATCGATT
Source organism: uncultured bacterium (assembly GCA_964554555.1). GTDB lineage: Bacteria > Muiribacteriota > Ozemobacteria > Ozemobacterales > Ozemobacteraceae > Ozemobacter. Next base: position 8,912 of record CAZKPI010000076.1, on the reverse strand, counting down.
TCTCGAGGCGGGTCGAGGTCTGCGAGAGAGTGCCGTGGGTTTTGATCGAAAGAACGTTCTGGTTGACACGCAGTGACATGGTCTTTCCTCCTTGATCTTCTTCCCCTTGCATCCTTGCTCGGGGTACTGCACCCGGATCGTCTTAGGTCGGCCGGCCACCCCCTTTCAGTGGATTCAAATTGTTTGGGCCTGATTTCCCGTTTCTCACTTTAGGTATCGTCGCAACGACCTGGTTTTCTTCTCCTGAATTCCGGGCAAATTCCAGAATATTTTACATGCAAACAAGCTTTTTCCCTATTTTTCACATCGAAATGCCTTATTTTCGATTTTTTTCGCCGACTTTTGATCGACTCGGCTCTTTCGGGTTGGCCATGGCCATCCCAGGTCGGATTTCCCCGCGTTCCGGCAACGGCCAGCCCCATTCCCCTGACTGGAAGGAAATCGGCCCTCCCGGCGGGTCAACCCGCTCCGGGAGGGCCGGTCAGGACCTGACCCCCGAGGGGAGCCTTCTACCTCAGAAGGTCGAGGACCCTCTGCGGGGTGACGTTGGCTTGCGCCAGCATGGCGTTGCTCGACTGCTGAAGGACCTGGAACCTGGTCAGTTCGATGACCTCGCGGGCCATGTCGACGTCCCGGATGCGGGACTCGGAGGCCGACATGTTCTGCAGGGCCACGTTCAGGCTGTTGTTGGTGTATTCCATCCGGTTCTGGATGGCACCCAGCTTGGCCCGCTCCGAGGAAATCCTCTGAAGGGCCTTGTCGACCAGGCCGATGGCCTCCTCGGCCACCCGGATATTGGTCAGATCGAGATCTTCGATGCCCAGGGCGCGGCAGTCCGTCCGGATGATGTTCGCTTTGGCCGTGTGCCCCTGATTCGGCCCGATCTGGAACTGGATGAATGCATCCCGGACGTGCATGGTGAATTCGTATTGCCCAGTGCCGTTGTCGTAGGTCTGGGGGGTGATCCCGAAGGCGGCTTTCAGGGTGTTGTCCGAACTCGCGTCTGAAAGGTCGGAGAAGGTGATCTGGCCCTTCTCACCGGGGGTCGTGGCGTAGAACCGCAGGGTCTGGGTGGCCGTCTCGACTTCCGCCGCCAGCTTGGCCCCCGTGAGCTGGACACTGGTGTTGTACTGGTCGGCGATACTCACCAGGCGATGGAAGGAAGCCCCCAACATCGGGTCGGTGGCGACGATGCCCAGGGAAACCCCGGTGCCGTCCTGGTCGATGGTGTAGAACGACAGGTTGTCGAGGCCGACCCCGTCGGTGACCACAGCGAAACCGTAGCCGACGGCCAGTTGGTCATAGGCATAGTCCTGGCTGACCGGGTTGCCGTTGACGTTGGCGGTGACCGGTGGAATTCCGGGGAACCCAAGCAGGCCGTAATTGCCGGTGGTCGGAGGATTGAAGGTGAACCCGGAATAGGCGCCCGTTTCCAGGGATTCGAATCGGATGTACCCGCTCTCGTTGTAGGCCCGGATCATCAGGCCGTTGTCGTCAATCTGCTGGTTGATGGCCAGCACCAGGGAATCGATCCCGCCTCCCGTGTAGTCCGTGGTGAGGCTGATGGTGGTAAACGCCGTCGGATCATGGTCATCGGCAATGGAGAAAATCAGCGGATTGGTCGCGAAATCGAAGGCGTTGGGGCCGAGAGCGGACATCGGGAGGGTGGCCTGGGTGTAGCCATGGGAACCGCCGCTTCCGGTGACCCGCCCGTTGCGCAGACCAAGTTCGGTGGAACCAGCCAGGGCCGCGATGCTCACGTAGGCGGAACTGCCCGTGTTGGTGGTATAGAATTGGAGCGCATAGGAATCGTTGAGGCGGACGCGGGCATAGCTGGTGTTGCCGCCGACACCGATCGACAACTGCTCGTTGATGATGGATGCCACCTGGTCCATCGCAAAGTCGCCGGCCGGGACGACCACGGTAACATCAACCACGCTGGCCCCCACGCGGGAGTCGGTGACGTGGAAACTCACCGCCGTGGCGATGTTGATGCCAAGGGTGGCGGACACGGTGCGGGCGAAGGCATTCGAGGGGGGCTGGAACATCAGGTCGATACCCTCGATCAGACCAGCGGCGCGATGCCCGGCAATCTGGGTGGTGAGAACCTGGCGACTGCCAGGGGGCACGCCCAGGTTGGCGACGGCGATCGAGTAGACCGGGTCCTCCGCGGCGATGACTTCCTGGAAGCCCAGGGCCTTTACCAGACTTTCCTCACCGGTGAAGTTGACCCGGCCGATCAGACCGTTCTTGCCCGAGGTGACGTTGAACTGACCGTTGCTTTCGCCGAAATCGATGAACTGGCAGGTGGAAGCCTCGAAATGGAGCCCGTTGCCCAGCTGATCGGTGGTCATGGCCGCTTCGATCCGGTCGGCAAGCTGGTCCAGGGTCAGGTCTTTGCTGACCACGAGGGTGCCCTGGTGATTGTCACCCTGGACGTACAGGGTTTGGGGCTGGTCAAGAATGAAATGGCCATTGTTGTCGTAGAAATTGGTGATCGACTGCAGGGTCGTCGTGCCGGAGGCAATCTCGCCGTCCTGGCGGACGAAAATGGCCGAACGCTGCTGCTGGGCGACCCCCTTCATCTGGGTCAGCCCGTTGATGGTCCACTTCTCCTGGGGCATCACGTTGACGGAAAAGTCCGAGAAGGTGAGGACCGCGCCGGTCACCACCCCGTCGAGATTCTTGGGACTGCTGGTGGAAATGTTGGCCGTCCCACTGCCGTCGAGGAGCTTCTTGGTGTTGAACTCCGTTCCCCAGGAGATGCGGTTGATGTCCTCCTTCAACTGCGCGATCTCCTTCTGGATCTCGAGGCGGTCGGTGGTGGTGAGCGTGTCGTTCGACGCCTGGATGGCCAGTTCCCGCATGCGCTGGAGCATGGAGTGGATCTCGTTGAGAGCCCCCTCCGCCGTCTGGATGAGACTGATGCCATCCTGGACGTTCATGATGGCCCGGTTGATGCCCTTGACCTGGGTTCTCAGCTTTTCTGAGATGGTGAGCCCGGCCGCGTCATCTGCCGCTTTGTTGATCCGAAGCCCCGAAGACAGGCGCTCGATCGAGCCCGACAGCCTGGTGTCGTTGAGCGCCAGGTTCATATGGGCGTTGAGGGCGGTGACGTTGGTATTGATGCGCAGGGCCATGGTTTGCCTCCATACGTGTCAGGGTGACTTATCTCTCCTTATGTGGACCTTATTCACCCTGTCCTACTTATCCATCGGTATTCGGGGACCTCATCCCTTAGGGCGAAATCCGATGGTTAAATCCGTTTAATAGGAAAATTCTCGTCGTTCCTTCATTTTTCGCAACGTACCGAACTACTTTGGCTTTTTTTCCAGATTTTTCAGGATGTCCTTGGGCAGGCTCTTGAGGGCATCGAGGCTCTTGGTCGCGGCGGCCGCCCGGTTCTCGCGTTGGATCTCTTCGTAGTCCTCCCAGCGATGGACTTTGACCTGCTTTGGAGCGTTGATCCCGATCTTGACCTGATCTTTTCCGATATCCACCAGGACGATCTCGATGTCGTCCCCGATGATGATCTTCTCGTTGATGCGTCTCGTCAGTACCAGCATCAGCCCTCGCCCTCCTTCTTCGGAGGTTCGGCCGGGGACTGCGCTTCCTTCAGCTTCTGGGCCCGATGCTCCATCTCCATCAGGATGCTGGTCCGGACGGAGTGCTTCGGATTGGACGAAATGATCTGCCGGCCTCGACGCGACCGGACATTGATCACCAGGGGCCCCTGGAGATTGGCCGTCATGTCGTGCGGGTTTTCCGGGATGGTGACAATGGCATACAAAAGGACATCCTCGGTGCTTTTCAGCCCGAGGAATTCGACGTCCGGATCGGGGATTTCGAGGTCGTAGGCGAACATGAACTGCAGAGGCTCGATGATGACGAAGGCCAATTCGCCCTTGTCGAGGCACTGGAACCACCGGAACGGCCCCCCGTCCTGGGTGTTGAGGACGATGAACCGGCGGGCTTCCTCGAACCCCAGCAGACCTTCGGGGAAGGTGATGATTTCCTCTTGGGAAACGTCGATTTCCCCGAAGCGCGTGGTGTTGATCTTCATGGCTGGCCGTTCTCCACTACTTGAGGAATTCCATCAGCGACGTCTGCAGGATCCGCGCTCCGGATTGGAGGGCGGCCTGAAAGGCGGTGGTCAGTTCGGTCATGCGCGTGATGGCTTCCGTCATATCTACATTTTCGACCACGTCCAGCAGTTTGTTTAGATGCAGAGTGATGTTTTCCTGCTTCGACTGCGCGGCGGCGGCCCGGTTGGTCTTGACGCCGACCTGGGCGTGGAACTTCAGGACCCGCTCGATGTCGGCCTGGATGTCGGCGATGCTCCGCTCGGAGATGGCCTTGGCGTCATTGCGCAGAAGGTTGTCGCGCAGGTCGGCCAGGGTCGCGAAGATGCCGCGGGACGCGGCCAGGCCAAGGGCGGAGGCGGTCGCCGGCTCCCCCTTGGCCAGGTCGGTGATCTTGATGTAGGGCTGATTGCGGGTGTTGGTCAGGTTGAGGCGCTTGCCGTCCTCGTTGATCCAGGCGGCGATGTTGAACTGCTCGTCGTTGGTCGACAGGCGTCCGATGAGTTCGCCGATGGTGGTGACGCCGGTCAGGTCGAGTTCTCCCGAATAGTCGCCGCTTTGCACAAAGATCTTCCCCAGCGGGACGCCGCCTTCGTTCACGCGGAGAGAGTCGATGCGCGTGGAATCGCGCAGGCCGGGGTCAACATCCTTCCCGCTCAGGGTGGTGTCGAGGGTCCAGCCGGCAATGCCGAGGTCGGCCGCCGCGGTGGCATCAACGTCGATGATCTCGAGCCGGCCGGTAGCGCCCCGGTTCTGGTCGATGATGTCGATGCCGTTGCGGGCCTTGTTGATGCGCGCCTCGATGTAGACCCCGTTGTCGGGGTGGTTCAGTTTGGCGAGCACGTCGTTGATCGTGCGACAGCCCCGCAGGTCGATCGAGCAAAAGTGGCCGGCCTTGTCGGTGATGCGGATGAAGCCGAGGTTGACCCCCTGATTGGAGGAGCGACTGCAGTTGAGGGCGTTCAGTTCCGTCTCGCCCTGCAGGGCAGGGTCGAGGTCGATCGAGCCGATCAGGGTTGGGAGGGCCTTCATGTAGATGGGGGCCCCGGTCAGGACGTCGCTGGAATAGTTGTGGGTGCCGATCAGCAGGCCGAGGTCGCGGGCGGTATTGAACTCCTCTTCGACCTGAAGGCCGGGGGCAGAAACAGTGCTCTTGACCACGAACCGGTTGTTGACGTTGTCCCAGGTGGCCTGGAAATCACCGGTGGCGTTGATCCCGTCCAGCACGTCCTGGATGGTGGAAGCCCCCGTCAGATCGACCTTCACCGGCTGGTCATCGGCCCCGCGCAGGACGATGAACCCGGGCTCGGGGGGAGGGATGAGGCTGGAAAGGAGCGAAGCGGTGGTCATGAGCGGGGGCTTGAGCGATTCCCCGACCAGGGTGCTTCCCTGCGTCTTGCCCAGCAGGCCGAGATTTTTGGCCACGGTGGTAATCTCCCGGGCGACGACCGGTTGGCCCTCCGCCACCCCGGCGATGGAAAACCGCTCGGTGGGAAGAGGGGGCGATGAGGGAAGAGTGTTGTCGGTGACGGTGATCCGGTGGTTGACGGCATCGAAGATGGCGGTCTGGGCTCCGCCGGTGCCGGTGTTGATCGCGTTGATCACATCGCTGATGTCGAACGCCGCCGACAGGTCGATCCGCCGGGTGACGCTGTCGCGGCCGGTGATGTCGATCGAACCAAGACGGATGCCGACACCCCCGTTGAGGGCGGCCAGGGGAGTGGTCAGATCGGTCATCAGGGGGTCGGAATAGCCGTAGATGGTGTCGCCGGATCCCACGTCCTGCCACAGGCCGAGGGTGTCTTTCAGCGAATTGACCTCCTGCACCTGGAAATGGATCGGATCGCCCAGCAGGGGGATGCTGTTGTCGGTCAGGATGATCCGCTTGGTGACGGTATCAAACGCCGCCGTCTGGCGGCCGCCGGTATCGGTGTTGATGGCGTCGATCACGTCCTGCACATCGACCACATCGGTCAGGTCGACGATGGTCGACACCCCGTCACGGCCGGTGATGCGGAGGTAGCCGCGCTCGATCCCCTTCCCGCCGTTGAGGGCGGAAAGGGGGGTGGTAACCGATTCGATGGCCGGGTCGAGGGTGGAGATGATCGTGGCACCCGGGTAGGCGTCCTGCCGGAGGCCCAGATCCGCGGCGGTGTGGGAGGGGAGGTCCCGGATGTAGATCTGGTTCTTTTTCGACTCGATGGTGAAGACCCCGGTGCCGCCGGTCTTGTCGGTGATCTCAAGCCGGCGGTGGATCTGGTCAAACTTGGCTTCCAGTGCGGCGCCGTTGTCGACCTGGTTGATCAGGTCGATGACGTCCTGGACAGTGACCGCGCCGCTGATGTCAACGCGGCGGGTGAGACCGTCGCGGGTGTTGATGCTGAGAAACCCGAGTTCGACCCCGTTGCCCCCGTTGAGATTCCCGAGCGCGACGTTGGCCCCGTCCATGGCTGGATCGGAGAGGCCGACAATGACGTTGGTGGTGCCGGCGTTCTTGTAGATCCCCAGATCGACCGCAGTGTCGGCCGGGACCTCCTCGATGCCCGCCTCGAAACAGCCGGTGGCCCCGATCTGGTACAGGACGTCGTCGAGCCGCCGGGCGTAGGTCAGGTCGATGCGGTGGTCGATCCCGTTGGAGTCGGTGAGGACGATGAACCCGGACTGGACCCCTTTCCCTCCGTTCATCATCTCCAGGGGAAGATTGCCGTTGAGAGGCGGCAGGGCGTACTCGAACGAGGGCGGGGAGGAATGACTGCCGCCCCGATAGAAGAGCTCGCCGCCGGTGATGTTCTTCGACAGGGTGACGCCCTTCTCGATCTCGGTCAGCAGTTTCTTGTTGTCGCCGAGGTAGGCCACGTCAAGGATGTTCTGGAAGTTCACCTTGGGGCGGGTGGTCCCGTCCGAGTAGGTGACGACGTTGGGGTTGATCTTCGAGTTGGTGCCGTTGAGCACCTGAAAAGGCTTGGTGGTGACGTCGTGGCCGGCGAACAGGTATTCGCCGCCGATATCGGTATTGCCGATGTCGACGATGTGCTGGAGCAGTTGGTCGATCTCGCCGGCGATGGCGTCGCGGTCGACCTGGACGAGGGTGTCGTTGGCGCCCTGCACGGCCAGTTCGCGCACCCGCTGGAGGGTGGCTTCCAGGTCGGTGAGCATGCTGTCGGTGTTGTCGAGCCACTCGGTGACCCGGGAGATGTTCTTGGTGAACTGCGTCCCTTCGAGGATCTGCGTCCGGTGCGCCATGGACAGGGCATTGTTGATGGGATTCTCGGAGGGACGGGCGATCTGCTTCCCGGAACTGATCTGGATCTGGCTCTTGGAGAGCTCCTCCTGGTTGCGGTTCAGCACCCGCAGGAACGAGTTGACCACCCATTGGTTCGAGATGCGTGTCATGGACGTGCCTCCTGGCCTGCCGCCGTTCTTTGGATGGCGGTCATGGCGGGTCGGATGGGGACGGTCAGATCATGCCGTTGATGATCTTGTCGAGCATGGAATCCACGGTGGAGATGGCCTTGGCGGCCGCGTTGTAGGCGTGCTGGAACTTGAGGAGGTTGGTCAGCTCCTCGTCCAGGGAGACCCCTGACAGGGACTGCCGGCTGGAGTCGAGCTGGGTCATCAGGTCGCTGGTGTAGGTGAACTGCCGTTCGTAGGTCTGGCTCTCGACGGCCGCCTGGGTGATGATCTCGCCGTAGAACTCGTTGAAGGTGTCCTTGCCGTCGTTGAACCATCCCCGGTGCTTGATCTGGGCGATTTTGATGGCATTCGAGCCGTCGCCGTCGCCATTGTAGGTGGGCAGTCGGTCGGTGGGATTCTCCAGGGTGCCGCCGGCGGCGGCGATGGTGTTGAGGTCGTTCTTGATGTGGTCCTCGAGGGCGAGCTTCTTCATGGCGTCTTTGTAGGGCTGGTTGGGGTCGTCGCTGACGATGGGCTTGAAGAAGTTGCGCCCCGACACCCCGTCGAGACCGAACCCCTGGCGATGCACGTCGTTGATCTCGGTGGCGAAGGTCCAGGCCATCTTGTCGAGCCGGTCGCGCAGTTGGTGGATATTACCGTCGCGCACTTCGAGCAGGCCCTTGAGGCGGCCGCCGGTGATGATCGGCCGCAGGTCGAGATGCGCCACGCCGGCACTGCGGATCTCGAGGATGGCGCCGGGAACCAGGTCCCGCACGACGTTGGAGGCGGAGACGTAGCGGTCGCCGCCGAAGGTGAAGACGGCATCGCGGGCCTCCCGCTCGGTCTGGAGGTTGAGGACGGTGAACAGGTTGCTGGTGCCGTTCTCGAAGGACATGGCGTTGGCGGTACCCGTCAGCGTGGAGGTCATCACCAGCTGTCCCCCTTCGTTGATCCGGGAGTCGATGTTCAGGTTGCCCGTGTCGAACATGACCGCCAGGTCCTCCATCGTGGTGTGTTCCGCATCAATGGTGTACCGTCGGCCGTTGATGGTGACCGTGCCGCTGGTAACGCCGAACTCCGACAGGGGACCGGTGAGGGGGAAAAACGAAAGGTAGGTGTGAACCTCGTGGGCCTGGGCAACCTGCTCGACGGCCAGGGTGATGTTGCGCCGGTCGGCGGTGTGGCTGAGGGCTACGGTGGCCACCTCGGGCTTGTCAGACAGCTCCGGGTAGTCACCTTCGACGCTCACGGTATTGGGCAGGTCGTCGTCCTTCTGCACAACGAACAGGTGGAAAGACTGGCTGTGGTCGACCAACAGTTCACTGCCTGCCCGCACCCGCAGGCGGCCCCGGCTGTCCCAGTCGGTGTCGATCTCGAGCAGTTTGGACAGTTCCTCGAGCAGTTTTTGGCGGCGGTCGCGCAGATCGTTGGCCTTGC
>CAZKPI010000075.1:0-13065 GCA_964554555.1 uncultured bacterium | reverse complement strand
GGAGGTGCCCGGGGGCAACCCCGGGCTGCCTACCCGATTCGCCAGAAGAAAGGGTCCAGGGCCCCGGCCCTGGTGGGGTGAAAGGGGCAAAGCCCCTTCGGCGAGTCGGCAGGCGGATCTCTGTCTTTGGGGTGCGCCGAAGATCCGTTCGAAACCTGCCGGTTTTCGGGTTTTCTGCAGGCGGAGCGCGGAAGCACTCCCCAAGGGACGGGGGGGCCGGCGCTGTTCCGCTGGCGGGGTGAATCTCTGGCGGCCGACCTTGCCGGAAACAGGGGGCGGATGGGGGTTCCCTCTTGGCCCGCCCGCCGGTAGAATGGGTGACCAACACTGATGAACAGATTCGAGGAGACATGGGACACATGGCCGCTGCAGCGCCGATGAACCGACCCGACCTTCTGGAAACTTCCGATGGGGCCTCTACCCTCGCCGGCCCGCGTCCGGCCCGCTGGGGCCAGGGGCGGCAGGCGGCGGCCTGTCTCCGCCGCCTGGTCCTGACTTGTCTGCTGGCGGCGGCTTCGGCCCTCCCGGGGACGGCCGGCGGGATCGCGGCCCTGTGCTATCACCAGGTCCTGCCCAAGGCCACTGGCCTGTTCGAGGTGTCGGTGGACGAGTTTCGCCAGCAGTTGGGGATCCTGAAAGCGCAGGGGTTCGAGGCGATCAACTCGCGCCAGCTCCTCGATTACCTCGCCGGCCGCTTCCAGCCGCTGAAGAAGCCCATCCTGCTGACCTTCGACGACGGGTTCAAGTCGGTCTACGACCATGCCTTCCCCATCATGAAGGAGTTCGGGTTCGTCGGGGTGGCCTGCGTCTACCCCCAGTTCATCGATTCGGCGGGCGGCATGACCTGGGGCCAACTGCGGGAGATGGCCGCGGCCGGCTGGTCGATCGAGCCCCATTCGCTGACCCATGCCAACCTCTGGAAGGCGCCCGCGGCCGCCGCCGCCCGGCAGGCGTTCTTCGACCGGGAGATCGCGCGCCCCAAGCGGATCATCGAGGAGCGGACCGGCGTTCCCACCCTGTTCTTCACCTGGCCCTACGGCATCTATACCGAGGAGACCGAAGCCCTGGCCCGCCAGGCGGGCTACGCCGGCGCCCTGACCGTTGATGGCGGGGCCAGCTACCCCGGACTCGACCCCTTCCGGGTCAAACGGCAGGTTGTCTACCGCACCGACACCCGGGAGAAGTTCCTGATCCGGGTCGGGATGGGGCCCCTCGAGGTCACCGACTGCCGGCCGCGGCCGGGCGAGGTGGTGGGCAGTCTGACCGCCGTCGGCTGTACCCTGCCCCGCCTGGAGGATTACAGCCCCGCCCGCTACGTGCTCAACGCCAAGGTGACGGGGGGCACCCTCGCTTTCACGTTCGACCCGGCGACCCGGCGGTTGTCGGCGACCGTTAAGGGGAAGCTGAAAGCCGGTCAGCACTTCATCGACGTCTATCTCCGCGACCAGCGCACCGGGGTGACCGGCCAGCACGGCTGGTTGTTCACCATTGGCGGCACTGGTGCGGCGTCGGGGGTTCCCTACCAGGTGCGCTGACCTCGCCAGGCTGGCGCGCCCCCCCCGGCGCTCTCCCGACGGGCCTCCGACGGGGGGCCTCTTCCGGCCAGGTCGGTGCCGGCGGGGCCCCGGGGACACCCAAACGGTGCGCCGCTGACGGCGGGGCCGGTCAGCTGGCGGCTTTCTCCTCTTCCTCTTCGCGGGGGGCGAGCTCGACGCGGTTGCGGCCGTTCTCCTTGGCCCGGTAGAGCGCTTCGTCGGCCAGCTTGACCATGTCGTCGGAACTGCCCGCGGGGTTTTCGGGAAAACTGGCCACCCCGATGCTGATGGTGACCCGGAGGGGATCGCCCAGTCCGCCGACGCGGGGGACCATCGTCTGTTCAACATGCCGCCGGATACGCTCGGCCACGATCATGGCCCCGGTCAGGTCGGTCTCGGGCAGGACGATCCCGAACTCCTCGCCGCCATAGCGGGCGGGGATGTCGATCTCGCGGAGGGAGCGCTTGACCGCCCCGGCGACCTCGCGCAGGACCTGGTCCCCCTGCTGGTGGCCGTAGGTGTCGTTGAAGGTCTTGAACTTGTCGATGTCGGTCATCAGCAGGGCCAGGCGGTGGTGGTAGCGGCGGGCCCGCTTGAACTCCTGGTCGATCTGCACCTGGAAATACCGCCGGACGAACAGGCGGGTCAGGGCATCGACGGTGGCGAGGTTGTACAGGCGGGCGTTTTCGAGGGCGGTCGAGGCCAGGCCCGACAGGGTCGACCAGAAGTCGCCCGTCTCCTCATCACGCGGGCCGGGCTGGCGCTCCCGGAGAAGGATCCCGCCCCACATCTTGGGGCCCATGACCAGCGGGATGTATTTGGTGAACCATTTGCCCCCGGGGTCGGCGACGATCTGGCGGTCCTCCAGCATGCGGCCGACGTGGCGGACCACGTCGGGGTCGAACAGGAAGAGTTTCGCTTCCTCGCCGGCAAAGCCCTCCTGCTGGAGAGGGGCGAGGGTGTCGGTCTCGGTGTCGACCACGGTCAGGAGGGCGTCGTCAGCCTGCCACAGGTCGCGGAAGGTGGCGATGACCTCGCGGCCCAGCAGGTCCATGTCGAGAGTGGAGGCGAACCGGCGGCTGGCCTCGTTGAGGTTCGACAGGTTGCGGACCTGCTGGTCGAGGCGGAGGTTCGACTGTTCCAGTTCCTCGCTCCGTTCCTTGATGGACTGGTAGGCCTGCTGAAGGTGCCGGACCATCTGCCAGAAGCGGCCGCCCAGAAACTGGCCGGCCACCAGGAGGGTGGGGTTGACCATCTCGATGACGATCGAGGCGCGGGTGAACAGGGCGAAGGCCGTTCCGTTGTAGACGGCCAGCAGGGCGGTCACGGCCAGAAAGCCGGGCAGGGGGGGGAGGCCGGTCAGGATGAGGGCGGTGAGCACGGCCAGCACGACCAGCAGAAGGTTCTGCAGGGCGGGGGTGATCTGGTACAAGAAGTTTCCCTTCAGCAGGTTCTGCACGACGTTGGCGTGGATGAGGACGCCGGGCATCTCGCCGTAGGGGGTGAGCTTGATGTCGGACAGCCCCACGGCGCTGGGACCGATCAGCACGATCTTGTCGCGGAAAACCGCGGGGTCGATCTCGCCGAGGGCCAGGTCGGAATAGAAGGCGGTGGGAAAGAAGCCCGAGGTGGCCTCTCCGAGGTAGTTGACCAGGAAGGCGCGGGTGAAGGGGGGGCGGGCCTGGCTCCAGGGCAGGTCGATGCCGGGAATGCCGATCTGGGGTATCTCGGTCTCGCCCAGGCGGAGCCGGTCGCCGTCGACGGCGAAGCTGGCGCCGAGGGCGGCCTGGGTCACGGCCAGATCGAGGCCGGGGTGGGCGTCACCGGTGGGCTTGTCGCGCATGACCAGGGGCAGGCGCCGGATGATGCCGTCCGGGTTGAGGTTCTGGTAGTCGACGTTGATGAACCCGAGCCCCAGGGCGGTCGAGGCCAGCCGATCGAAGGGTTTCCCCACCTCGTATTCGGTGCGCAGTTCCAGCGAATCGGGATCGAGGATCTTCACCTGCTCGATCAGCAGAGGAAAAATCACTTTTCCGAAGTTTGTACAGGATTTGATGAAGGCCTCGTCCTCCTGGGGATTGGCCCGGTCGGGGTCGCGGAAGATGACGTCGAAGACGGCCATGCGTGCCCCGGCGCTGGCCAGCTTGTCGACCACTTTGGCGTGGAGACTGCGGGGCCAGGGCCAGCTTCCCAGCTTCTCGATGCACTCGTCGGTGATGTAGAGGAGGACGACCTTGTCTTCGATCTGTTCGACGCGGCGGTGCCGGAACCGGGCGTCGAGGGTTTTCACTTCCAGGCCGTCCAGGAGGCCGTAACTGGAGGACAGGATGAACCCGGTCAAAAGGACCAGCGACAACAGGGCCTCCCCGGACAGGAGAGCGCTTCGCCAGCGTGGATTCGGGCTTTCCATCACCGGGGCTCAGAACTTGTCATACGTTTCCTTGTTGATGGTCTCCTCGGAGAACGTCAGCAGGTTGTAGACAAAGGGGATCTCGGGGGCCTTGAAGTCACTGTTGGTCAACATTTTGGGGTCCCAGATGCGGCGGCGCAGGAGACCGCCGGCCGGGGAATACTTGCCCGAGATGAAGTAGGCGGGTTCCTGGGAGGCCAACCGGATCTCACTGCCGTAGACGCGCTGGATGAGGAACCGGGGCTCCTTCAGGTAGTGGAAGATGCCAACATCCTCGCCGCCCGGGGCGTTGCCGATCTCATCCAGGGTCTTGGGCGAAGCCATGCCGATGCGGAACAGCGACGACCGGCGGGTCGAGCTGACGAGGGCGGCGTTGATGGTGATCTCGGGCATGAAGATGCCGTCATTGAGGTCTTTTTTCGCCTCGTCGAACAGGCTGGCGGCCAGCGCCATCGGGCCGCACCCGGCGTCGGGCTTGTCGTTCTCCTCCTTGACCGCCCATTTCCAGGCCATGAGGTAGATCCGGTCGATTTCCTCGACGGTGAGGTTGCCGCCTTCCCGGCAGGCCCGCTTGATCTCCTCGAGGATCTGCTGGCGGGCCACGTTGTCGCGGATGCCGAAGCGGGGTGTGGTGCCCGCCGGGCCCGGGGTCAAAAACTCGATCAGATCGACCATGTTGGCATCGTAGCCGGGCCCCGACTCGGTGTGGGGGTTGTTGTACAGCCAGGCCAGGGTGCCGTATTTGGCGGTGGGCACCCCGTCGGGGCCGGGCGGGCCGAGGCCGAGGATGCCCTTGCGCTTGGAGGGGTCGAGCGGGCAGAAGGCTTCGCGCATCTCCTTCTCCAGGTCGGGGCTGGCAGGGTGGAGCGCCATGCCCAAGGCATACAGGAAATAGGGCTTCATCTCGTTGGCCAGGAACAGGGAGGGACGGGAGATGTCGATCAGGATGCGGCCCTGGCTCTCGAGAACGGCGGCCACCTTGTGGAACCCTTTGCCGTTCTTGAGCTTGGTCTTGTAGTTCTGGAAGGTGGCGTCGGGGTAGTCCTGGGGGGTGTCGGGGTTCTGGTTGAAGTCGCCGGCCACCACGATGTCGCCCTCACTGTAGATGTGGACGTTGCGATCGGGGCATCCCCAGACCCGGAGGGGCATCTTCGAGTAGAGGAGCAGGGATTTGCCGCGGAGGGTGTTGAGGGGGGCGGGGTCGTCACCGTTGTAGGGCGGGGCGGCGTCGTCATCGGGAGCGTCCTCGTCACTGCCGCCCCCGCTGTTGTTGTCGGACGGGGAGAGGTTGACGCGGTATTCCCCGAAGTCGAGATCGACGTATTCGGTCTTGGGGTCGTAAGGATTGCGGTAGGTGCTGATGGGAAGGGTGCCGCGCTCGATGACGAAGCCGCCGTATTTGCGGGGGTGCCTGGCTTTTTCCAGGAGGCGTTCCTTGGGGATGTGGGTGAACTTGATGGGGTGGGCGCCGCGGGCCCCGTCGAGCAGATACCCGTCGAAGGGGTTGAACTTCTTGTCGGCGGCGGAATCATTCTGGTTGGTGAGGATCACCGACTTCCGGTCGGCGAACTCGATGCGGGTGGGCTTGAGGGCCCGGATCATGCCGGGGGTCTCGATCTTTTCCATTTCGTAGAGTTCGCACCCCTGGTCGGAACCGCCCAGGGAATTCAGGGTGATGTACTGGTAGCCGTACAGCCGCCCCTGGCGAAGCTGGTTGGGAGCCCCGGTGTAGGGTCCCAGGCCGAGGTCGAGCATTTCGCCGTCGAACAGGAGGTGCTCGGTGATCGGACTGCGCCGCTCGAGCATGGCCTTGATGCGGCGATAGGAGTTGCCCTCGTCGCTCTTCCCGTCGCCGACGTGCGAGACCACCTCGACGTAGTAATACAGTTCTTTCTCGATCAGGCCGAGGGTGGCGGGATCCTCCTTGGCGCCATAGAAGGGGGCGCCTTTCAGCTTGAACTCCCCCAGGGAGGTGCGCCCGGAATAGACGCCCTTGGAGACCCCGTCCACCTCGAGGTCGAGGACCTCCCCCAGGTAGGTGTCCCGGCTGACGACGGGGCTGGTCCAGGTTTCCGCGCCGGCCGCGGTCTGCTTGTAGTACCAGGCGGTGCGGAAAGCAGGGTCGGCCCGCAGTTCGGCCAGCAGGCAGTTCAGGCCCGCCTCGCCCACCGTGGTCGCCACGAAGTCGCGGGCGCTTTTCGACAGCAGAACCGCCTGCCCCTTGCGCAGACGGCCCATGATCACCAGGAACAGGCCGAGCAGGGCGGCGAAGGTGATGACAATGATGTAGCCGGAACCCCGGCGGCAGAGGCGGAGCGGGTTCACGGGTGCCGGAAGACCTCCTTGCCGCGTTTGTAGAAGGAGGTGGCCATCGAGATCTGGTAGACCGAGCCGAGGTCGTTCTGGCGCGTGCGTTCGAGGGTCACGCGCAGGTGGAGCAGGCTGTTGCCGGTGCCGGTCTCGTGCGCGGGGATGCTGACCAGCAGGCGGTCACCCAGGTTGTCGAGGTTCTGGGGCTTGAGGGGTTTGCGGATCGTGCGGAACAGGGCGAATTCGCGCACGTTGTCGACGATCTCGTGCCGCTGTTTCTGCTTCTCGCCGGTGTGATCGGTGAGGAATTCGGTGCGGATCAGGCGGTAGCGGGGAACGGTCTTGGCGTTCGGGTTGGGGTTGTTCTCGAGTTCGTAGACGATCTCGCGCAGAAGGGTGATCTGGCCCATCTCGCCGGCCGGTTTCAGGCGGGGATCGATTTCCTGCTTGAGGAGCTGGAGGACCACGCCTGGCACAGTATCGACCTTGGCCGCGTCCTCGTGCTTGATGGGGACGGGGAGGATGATCTGCGTCGCCTCCCGGATGTCGTTGCCCAGGTACATGATGATCTTGCGGAAGCTGTCGTTGACCTGCATGAACTCGATCGACTGCTGAACCATGCGGGCCTGCGAGAAGAAGATCTTGTAGGCCACGAAGATGATGAAGGCCATCAGCACGAGCACGACCAGGACCTCGGGAATGGTCATGCCCCGGGGCCCGGGGCGGGGGGGGCGCCGGCCGGGCCGGGCGGCAATGGCCATGCCCAGGTGCTCCATCTGCTTTGAGCCTGGAATGCGCATGGGTTCAGTTCAGGTTGGCGATGGTCGTCGTGATGACGTAGGGCTCGGCGTGCTCGTCCTCGGGGCCTTTCCAGCGCACCGTGACCCGCACCGCCTTGAGGCCGGTCGGGGTGGCCCCCTTGATGTCGTTGGCGGGGGGAACGTTGAGCACCTCGACCTTGCGTTCGTAGCGGACGTTGTTCGAGACGAACACGGGTTCGAGCAGGTCACCGGCGCCGCTACTGGTGTTGAGGTCCTCCTCCAGGCTGTGGCCGGGGGCGTCCTCGTCGTCGAGCAGACCGAAGGGTGCCGCCCGCAGAGTCTCGATCGCCTGCTGGGCGAGGCCGATGCCAATCTCGAAGGTGCGCTGTTTGCGCGAATGACGGAGGCCGCTCGAGAAGACCACTCCCAGCAGGAACAGGATGGAAATGAGGATGATGGTGATCAGGACTTCCGGGAGGGTGAACGCCCTGGCTGTCGGCCTCTTTCCTCTCTCCATAGACCAAGCATACCACAGGAGGAAAAAACAGGGAATGGCTCAGACGGCTCCTGGCAGTGGTAGATGAACCGGGCGTTCCGGGCCGCCCTCAGCGGCGACCGCAGGCGCCCTGCCGACGCCGTGCCGGCCAGGGCGGCAGGGGGGTCAGCCGGGGTGGCCGACCACGCTCATGTAGACGATGCCCTCTGTTTCGCCGTCGAGGCGAAGCAGGGTGTTGACCTCATCGTCGAACAGGGCGGCGATCTGGCAGCTGCCAAGCTGGAGGGCGGCGGCGGCCAGGGCGACATTCTGGGCAATGTGTCCGGCGTCGAGGTAGATGTAGCGGTAGGCCCGCTGGCCGTATTTCCAGACGGCGCGGGCGAAGACGGCTGTCCAGAGCAGGACGGCCGGAGCCTCCCGGCACATCCCCTGCTCGAGGGCGGCCTGGGTGATCTCCCGGCGGAAATCGCCCCGGGCCACTTCCTCCAGGCGGTGGTCGCGGACCCCGAAATGATACAGACCGGCGGGAATGTCCTCCACCTGGTGGGCCAGCACGTAGGTCTCGATGGGATAGAGTGCCCCGGCGGAGGGGGCGGTGCGGAACAGCTGGCCGTGCTCGGTCCGCTGGCGGCCGCTACCGGCCCAGAGCAGGAAGGAGAGGTCGGCCAGGGCGAGCGGGGTGGACGCGTAGCGGCGAACACTGCGGCGGGCGCGGAGGACCTTGGCGAGGGTGGGGGTGCGCCGCCCGGCAGGGTCGGGCAGGGCGATGACCGGGGCGCCCGGGTATTCCTTGACGGGGGAGGGCATCTGCTCGAGGTTCAGGAACCCGGTGGGCATGTGGTGCCGGACATACCGGGTCTCGCGCTGGAAGCGTTCTCCGACATTCTGTGGCATGGACTCCTCCTAGGTGAACCGGAACCCCTGGCTGACCAGAGTCTCCTCGCGGGCCAGGACCTCGGCTTCGGTGGGAAGGGCGTCGGCCCCGCCGGCGCCGGCGATCTTCAGGGAGGCGAAAACCAGGGCATGGACCAGGGCCTGGGCGGGGTCCCAGTCCCGGGAGAACCAGTGCAGGAAGGCGGAAAACAGGGCATCGCCCGCGCCGATGGTGTTGGTCACCCGGGGCGGGGGGGCGGCCGGGAACCGGCTGATGGTGCCGAGGTCGCGGCGCGCCAGCAGGGCGCCGGCACTGCCGAGCCCGATGACCACCACCCGGGCGGGGTAGGCGGCGAGGACCGCGCCGGCCCATTCCTCAGGGGGGACGGGCAGGGCTTCGTGGCTCATGAACAGGATGTCGGCGTGCCGCATGTAATCGCGGTTGTACTCGTCGTCGATCTGCGAGATGGCGTGTACGTCGGTGGCGACGAGCAGGCCCAGGCGCCGGGCCTCGGCGAGCAGGGGCCGGGAGAAGTTGATGTTGCAGAGGGCGGCCACCGTGCAGTCCCGGGCCGCCTCGACGAACCGGTCGACCGGGTAGGACAGTTCCTGGACGCTCTTGAGGTCGACGTGGATCTGCCGCCGTCCTTCCCCGTCGTAGAGGATGACCGACTGCGGGCTGGCCATCTTGCGGATCTCGACCACGCCGTCGGCCAGGCGGCAGTCGTGCAGGCGACTGCGCATGTGGCGACCGAGGGGGTCGTCGCCGAGAAAGGACAGGAGCTTCACGGCGTTGCCGAGCCGGCCCAGGGCGTTGGCGACGTTGAACCCCACTCCGGAAACCGAGCTGGCGATGCCGTGGAACGGGTAATTGACGGGGTTGTACGGCAGGGGAAACCCGCCGATGCGGAGGGTGGTTTCGAAGTTGATCAGGCCGCAGACAACCATGCCCGCCATGGGCGCAACCTCCGATCCTCTTGGGTCCGGTTGGGGGGATGATACGATCCCCGCTCCGGTACCATAGCACAAGGAAGCGCTTTTTTCCCACGGGAATTTCCCTTATAATGGATCCGGACCGATCGTCTTGAACTGGAGGAACGAGTATGAAGCGACTGTTGGTCACCGGGTTCCTGCTCCTGTTGTGTAGTGGTCTGGCCGCGGCCGCGCCCCGGGCGGCGGAGTGGGCTTCCCTTCTGCCCACCGCCGAGGTGACCGACCTGCTCCAGCAGATGGGAACCGGGAACGAGGTCTTCACCACCCTTGGCGGCACCACCGTGGTCCGCAGTGGACCCCAGTTCATCGAAAACCTGAAGAAAAAGAAGGCGGCGGATCTTCCCATGACCGAACTGGCCGCCGGGGAAAGCCTGTGGCTCCTCACCACCAAGGATCCCGCCCTGCGGGAGGTGGTGTTCCCCGGGGTGCGGGTGCTGTGGAAGGGCTCCGGCTTCCGGGTGCTGGCCGCCACCGAGACCGGGAAGATGGGCCTGGCGGCGAAGATGTCCGATTTCAGCCGGCTCGACCCCCTGCCGGCGAACGAGGTGGTCCTGACCCCGCCCCGGAAACCGGCCTGGAAGAGCCGGCCGCGTGAACCCCTGGACGGCCTGCTCGACTTGGTCGATCCGGCCGCGTTCAAGGCCGATCTGGAAGCCCTGGTCGATCTGAAGACCCGCTATACCTATGCCGACGGGGCCGGGAAGGCGATCGATTACTGCGAGAAGGTCTTCCAGGGCCTGTCGCTCCAGACCCGGCGACTGCCCTTCCAGAGCAGTTCGACGAAGCGGGAGAACCTCGAAGCCTTCTTCCCCGGTGCGGCGGCCGACCAGGCCGGCGAGGTGATCGTCATCGGCCATCTTGACAGCACCTCGGAAAAGGCCTCCACCTTCGCCCCCGGCGCCGACGACAACGGGACGGGGGCGGCCGGCGTGCTGGCCCTGGCCCGCCTGGTGGCCCGGGCAAAGACCGCCCGCGCCGATGTCCGGTTCCTGGTCGTGCTGGGCGAGGAACAGGGAATCCTGGGAAGCAAGGCCTATGTGGCGGGCCTTTCCCCCTCTGCCCTGGCCCGCATCAGGTATGTCATCAACATGGACATGATCGGGTTCGACCGCACCCCGCCCCTGTCGCTGTTGATCGAGACCAGCTCCTTCAACACCGCCATGGCCGAAAAGACCGCCGATCTGGCCGGCCGCTACACCACCATGTCCTCGCAGATCAGCTACCACGCCTGGGGATCCGACCACGTCCCCTTCCTGAACAAGAAGATCCCGGCCATCCTGACCATCGAGTCGGAGTTCGACGACAATCCGAACTACCATCGCACCACTGACCTGATGCCGGCCGTCAATCTTGACCTCTGCCGCCAGATCCTGCGGCTGAACGCCGCCCTGCTGGGTGAATACGCCGGCGTCCAGCTCCCGCCGGCCGAAGAGGGCCGCGCCGGCTAGTTCCCGCCCATCCCCACTCTCCCATGACCCGCCCATGACCAAGTCCACGCCTGCCGCCGCCGGCCAGCCGACCGCCGTTGTCCCGGCGGCCGGGCGCTCCCCGGCCGACCGGCCGCTGGCCGATGCCCACACCACCGTCGCCGACCTGAAACACCTGGTCGAGGAGTTTGTCGCCGAGCGCGACTGGGCAAAATACCATACCCCGCGGAATGTCGCGGTCTCGGTGGTTCTCGAGGCCGGCGAACTGCTCGAACATTTCCAGTGGAGCCCGCCCGCTTCCGAGGAGATCTCCCCCGACAAGCGGCGGGAGATTGGCGAGGAGATGGCCGATGTGCTAGCGTATTTGCTCAGCCTGGCCAATGTCCTGGATCTCGACCTGGCCGCGGCCCTCGAGGCGAAGATGCGGAAGAACCGCCGCAAGTATCCGGTCGAGCGGTTCCAGGGCCGCTGGGAAAAAGCGAAGAAGGACGTCTGACCGGCACCGGACATGAAGGAATTCCTGTGGGGGTGGCTCTTCCTGGGCTCGCTCGTCTTCTGCGGCCTGCTGGTGGGCAGTCTGCTGACGGCCTACGCCCTGTACACGACCGCCCCCCTGAACCCGCACACCCCGGTGTTCGCCGCGGGGTTCGGGTTCGCTTTCGGCTTCCTGGGGCTGGGGGCGCTGTGCCTGATCTTCTTCGACAAGCTGGCCCGGAAGACCAAGCTGAAGGAGGAGACCGACAGCGAGATGTTCAAGAAGGTGGTCAACGAGATGCCCTTCTTCTTCTTCTCGCTCATCTACTTCTTTTCCCTGGCCCTGTTCATGGGCATCTTCCTGTTGATGCTGTCCTACATCCGCAACGCGACCATGTGACCGTGATCCGGGCCCGGGCCGGTGCGCGCCGGCCCCGGACCGGAGGGGAGGTTCAGTGGTGAATCGAAGAGGCGCTCTCTACCAGATCCTGGCCGTCGTCGTGGTGGCCGCGGCCCTGTGGTTCGGGCTCGCGGGGAACCGCCCGACCCTGCTCATCGGGGTGATCGGTCCCCTGACCGGGCCGGCCTCGCCCTACGGGCTGGCGCACCGCAACGGGGTCCGCATGGCCCTCGACCAGGTCAACGCGGCCGGCGGGGTTCACGGGCAGAGGCTCGAAGCCGTGTTCGCCGACGACGCCAACGACAAGGTCATCGCCGCCGAAGAGGCCCGGTCGATGATCTATTCCCGCGGGGTGCTTGCCATCCTGGGTTCCATCACCTCCGACAACACCATGAACATCCAGCGCATCTGCGAGAAGGCCGAGATCCCCCTGCTGACCGCGGTCAGCACCAACCCGTTCATCACCCGGGTCAATTTCCGCTACTCCTTCCGGTGCCTGAGCGACGACGACATCCAGGCCGGAACCCTGGCCCGCTACACCTTTGACACCCTGCGCCTGCGGCGGGTGGCCATCCTGCACGACAGCAACAAGTACGGGTCGCAGGGGGCCCGCACCTACCAGGCCATGGCCCAGCGGCTGGGCCAGACAATCGTGACCAGCGAGGCCTTCGCCTCGGGCGACACCAACTTCCAGGCCGCCCTGGCGCGCATCCGGCAGTTGGCCCCCGACGGCCTCCTGATCTGGGGCCTGGCCCGGGAATCCGCCCTGGCCGCCCGGCAGGCCCGCGAAATGGGCATTGCCGCCACCATCTTTGGCGGCGACGGTATGGCCCCCGCCAATTTTCTCGACCTGGCCGGCCCGGCCGCCGAGGGGGTGGTGCTGACCTACCCGTTCAACCCGTTGCGGGGGGGGGACAAGACCCGCGCCTTCCTGGAAGCCTACCGGCAGAGGTTCGACACCGAGGCCGACTCCTTCGCCGCCCATGCCTACGACGCGACGATGCTGTTGGTCGAGGCCATCAAGCTGGCCGGCCCCGACCCGCGCCGGATACGGGACGCCCTGGCCGGTTTCGGCGCCTACGAGGGCGTCACCGGGCGCGGGGGGTTCGATGCCACCGGCAATGAGACCCGGCCGGTGGAACTGGCCCGGGTCAAGGACGGCCGGTTCCAGCCCCTGCCCGTGGGAGGTGCCCAGTGAGTCCCCGTCATCCCCTTTCCGCCGATTCGCGTGACCGCGGCCTTCCCTTCTGGGGGGGCCTGTTGGTCCTGGCCATCCTGGTCATCACCATCCGCTGGACGCGGGGCCCGGCCCCGGCTGACCTGACCTCCGGGTCCACGCCTCTGCCCCCCGGCCCGGCCGTCCCGGCCGGATTGCCCGGCCCCGGG
>CAZKPI010000074.1:0-13162 GCA_964554555.1 uncultured bacterium | reverse complement strand
GGGGGGCAACTGCCCGGCATGGGGGCGGGGGTCCCGCCGGGCCGGCCGGTCGAGCAGGATGACCTGGAAGGTCATGAACCGGGGCCGGCCGCGGGGAGCCAGGGCGCGCAACAGGGTGTTGAGGCGGGCCAGCAGATCGGCCGGCGCGAGACCCTGCACGGTTCCGTGCAGGACACCGGCGCGGACCATGGCCATGGTGAGCGCGGCCGGCAGTCCGTGACCGGCGACGTCCCCGATCAGCACGGCGCACCGGCCGTTCCCGATCTCGAAGTAGTCGAAGAAGTCGCCGCCCAGCTCGCCCATGGCGCGGCTTTCACCGGTGATGGCGAACCCCTCGCCCACCAGCCGCCCGGCGGGGAACAGGCCTCCCTGCACCGCCCGGGCCACCTGCAGTTCGCCCAGGCCAACCAGAGCCCTATTGAAGATGCGGCCGAGTTCCCCGAACTCGTCATGCCCCAGGGGCGGCAGGCGGTGGTCGAACCGCCGGAGCCCGATAGCGGCCGCGGCGGCCGCCAGATGCCGAACCGGCCGCCCGACCTTCCGAACCAGCCCGGCCCCGATCAGCAGGGTCACCGCCAGGCTCAGCAGGGCAAACCAGCGAACGCGGCGTTCCCATTCAGCCAGGACGTCGTCGATGGTCTCCCGGGGGAGCAGGGACAACAGGAAGGAATGGTCGAGCTGACGGCCTGCCATGCCGGCCGCCAGATACCGGCGGCCGCCCAGGACCAGGCGGAGCGGCTCCCGGTCAGCCGCCCCGGCCAGCCGGGCCGCCGCCCGCGGTAAGGGCGGAGGAAGGGACAGGTCCAGGTTCCCCTCCGTTTTTTCGACCGTGCCCGCATCGGTGGCCGCGCCCGGGGGATCCGGGGGCGCATCGTCCCGGAACGACACGAACAGCCGGAACCCCTGGGAATTGCGCTGGACCCGGCCAAGGGCCTGTTCCAGATACCGGCGCTGGAAATGGGCCGGATGCCAGGTGATGACCAGGAAGTAGTCGGCCAGGTCGCGGCACGCCGGCCCAGGGTCGCCGGGGGCTTTCCGGGCCGGACCGTGGAGGCGCAGGAACGAGAGGAAGGAAAACGCCCGGGAGTTGCCGAACCCCCGGAGCACGATTCGGTCGAGGTCCGCGAAAAACGCGTGGATGATCTCCACCAGCGGCCTCTGCGTGAAGGTCTCGACCATGAGCCCGATCCGGTCGAGGTCTCCTTCCCCGGCCAGCCCTGGGTCCTCGCCGTTCACCTGCCACAGAATCCGGCGGCCCACATGGCTGACGAACCGGCGCTCCTCGTCGTCCGCGGCTTTGCCGGTCTGGCCTTGCCGGAGCCGCTGTCTTCCCCGGGCCGACTCGCCGTGCACCAGACCGAACCGGGTGGCCATCACCGGAGAGCCGCTGGCGATCAGGTAGAAATCCCACATGCCGTGCGGTACGGTGGCGCTGGCGAGGCGGCGGCCAAGCTCCTGGTCGAGCGGTCCCCGGCGCAGGGAGGTCTCCACCAGCCGGAGGAACCCCTGAATGCGGGCCCGGTAACGGATCGTCCAGGTGCGGAACCGCTTGTCGAAAGTCTCCAGAAAATCGCCCATCCGGCGCGTGGCCTCCCGCTCCAGGCCGGCTTCCTTCTGACGATGGTGGTCCACGCCGAGGAACAGCAGAACCAACAGCGGCAGGGCATTGGCCAGAAACAGGAGAAGGGCGATCCGGCCGCCCGCCGACAGGGGCAACCCGCGCCCGGCCACCAGGCGGCGGTGGGCCAGCCAGCCTGCCGCCACCACCAGCAGTCCGCCGGCCAGCCACGGAAAAAAGGTCTGCCCTGGCCTTCCCCAGCCCCCCCGGCTCCGGACGTGCCCCGCCGCCAGAGTCAGGTCGTCCGTCACCGGCCGGAACGCGCACTGGAGGTCGCCGGCCCGGCCAACCGGTTCCAGGTTCCGCTCCGCCTCCCGAAAGGCCGCCGCCAGCGACTCCCGGATCGCGGCCGCGGCCGGCATGGCCGGCAGTCGGGGGGTGCCGCGGTCGATGAACCCCAGAAACTCCCCCCCGCGCCGCCGCCGGTTGCAGAAAGCCATGATCCGGGCCAGACCACGGGACCGCTCCATGGCCGCCGGCCGGGCGAACACCAGGAGGGTCAGCCGGGGCTGTCCGGTCCACCAGAAATACGGCCAGGCCGCGTCCAGGCTGGTCAGAACCAGCCGGCCGGCATCCCCGTGCGCCTCGTCCAGGGCCGGGGCCAGAAACTGCCCGCCCAGCACCCGTTGCAGGGCCCCGAGCACAGGGGCGGGGATGTCCGGGGCGCCACGGGACCCCAGGCGGGAGCGGGTCCGCAGTTCGTTCCCCACCACCGCCAGGTCGGCGGCCGACAGAGGCCAGGGAACGCCGTTCCAAACGATCCGGCCCTTCTCGTTCCAGGCCAGGCCGGCCAGGGGCACCCCCCACCGCCGGGTGAACCGGGGAAAGGCGCGGGCCAGCCAGGCCCCCGGGTCGGCCTGACGCTCCGCCCGCCGGCCCAGTTCCGCCAGCAGACTCACCCAAAGCCGCCCCGGCTCGGCGAAGGACTGCACCGCTTCGAGCCGGCGGGCCAGGTGCTTCTGCCGGATCTCCTCTTCCCCGGCCCGGCGCCACTCCGCCAGGGTCTCCCCCGCCAGCCCGATCAGCCAGGCGGGAAGACCGCCCACAAAGCAGGTCACCACCGCCCAGGCGGCCCACGCCCGCCAGGAAGGCTTCCGCGCCGCGGGCGGCGGCGACCCCGGCCGCCGTTCCTCTTCCGGCCTCATGTCCTGCCCCCGGCGCCGGCCGCCACCATCACCATCATCGACAGGTCGTCGGTCGCCTCCCGGATCAGGCGGCGATGCCCCTCCCATACCCGGCGGCAAACCGCCTCCGGGTCATCGTCCGGGCCGCGGCACGACCGCACCAGGTCGAGCAGGCGCGGGAAACCGAACTGGCCGCCCGCCTTGAGGGGAGCCTCGGCGAACCCGTCGCTATAGAGCACCAGCAGGTCACCCGGGGCCAGGTCGAGGGTGACCACGGGAAACCGGGGTTTCCGGACCACCCCGAGCGGACACCCCTGGAGCGGCACGAATGCCGCCTCGCCCGTGGCCGCCCGCACCACCACGGGGTAGCAATGCCCGGCGTTGGCCAGCCGCACCCGGCCGGTCCCGCCATCGGCGATGGCGCACTGCATGGTCATCGCGCGGGGCAGGCCCCCCGCCTGGCCGGGGATCCCGGCGCCCGGCGGCCCGGCCGGATCCCGGCGCCCGGCCTGGAACAACCCGTGCAGGAACTCCAGCAGGGTGTCGGGGGAGGCGCGCGCCGGTCCCGCCAGTTCCACCCCGGCCTTGGCGAAGGCCATCACCAGGGCGGCAGGCACCCCGTGACCGGCCACGTCTCCCATGATCACCCCGCACCGCCGGTCGTCGATCGGGAAGAAGTCGAAGTAATCGCCGCCCAGCTCGGTCATCGTCTCACAGCGCCCGTAGACCGCCACCCCGTGGTGGCGGAAATGCCCCGGCGGCAGAAGGCTGGCCTGCACGACCCGCCCCAGATCGAGTTCCTCGAGACTGGCCAGGGTCCGGTTGAGGGTGGCGTTCAGCCGCCCGAACTCATCGTCCTCCCCTTCCGGCAACCGGAACCGGAACCGCCGGGCCTCGATGGTGCGGACCGCCTGGTCGAACCCGCCAAGCGGCCGCAGGAACTGGCGGGCCAGAAGCTGGCCGATGGCCAGGGCCAAAGCCAGGCTGGCCGCCCCGAACCCGACCAGCCGGGCGAGCAAGGCCCGCCGGCGGGCCGCGAGGGGGGCCAGCGGGTGGAAGGCGCCCAGGGCGACCGCCGGCATCTCCTGCCCGAACTGCCCCACGCCCAGAAACGGCTGGCCGGACCGGTCGCGGAAGTCCCGCACCTTTCCCCGCGGCTCATCCGAGCCGGGGAAAATGCGCGACACGTCCGCCAGGGCGGGAAACCCTGGCGAACACAGGAATCCGCCGTCGCCAAGACGGGCCACCACGGAGATTCCGTTCCGATTGCCGGCCACCCGGGGCAGGAACTCGCGCAGGAACAGCTCTTGCATCCGGTCTTCGCTCCAGAACACGATAAGCAGGTAGCCGAACGCCCGCCGCGAGGCGTCGCCGATGATGTCCCAACAGGTCCATTTCTTTTCCGCCCCGAAATCCATCAGATGGATGGCTCCCAGCCGGCCAAGCGCGATGCCCAGGATGCCCGCCGTCCCGACATAGAACCCCTGCTGTTCGTAGGATTGGATCCGTTCGCGGGGGCCGGTCATCTGACCGTTGAAGAACCGCAGGAAGTCATACCCCACCATCGCCAGGTGGTTGGTGGCGAACTTCGGCCCGCCCCAGCCCGCCAGCCGATGGGAGGCCACAACCCGCGACTGGCTCGAGACCAGGTAGAACTCCGTCGGCGAGAGCGTCGCCAGCCCTTCCACCAGCCGCGCCCGCCAACCGGCCGGCATCTCCCCGGCCTGATGCCGCGCGTCAAGACCCGCGAGCAGACTCCCCAATCCGCTTTCGAGGCGATCGCGCATCCGCCGGAACCGCCCGTCGAAGGTGCGCAGAACCTGGGCCGCGTCACGCCGGGCCTCCTCCCGCCAGGCGGCTTCCTTGTTCAGGAGGTAGTCGTGGCCAAGGAAGGCGAGCATCACCAGGGGCAGGCCGGCGGCGAACAAAAACAACCCCGCCAACTGCCAGCGCAGGGGAAAGGAGAACTCCCACCCGCGGACCAACGCGCCCCAGGAGAGGACGATCAGGGGCATGAGCCCAAGGACCAGCCAGGCCGCCACCCGCCCCGCGGCCAGGCCCCGGTCGGTCAGCACCCGGTGCCGGAAGGCCCAGGCGAAGCCGTGGATGCCGTCCTCCATGGGCCGGATCGCCAACAGCAGGTGCGGGGTCTCCTGCAGGGGTTCGGAGGTGTTGTCGAAGGCGCCCAGCGCCAGCTCGATCTCCTCGCGCCAGGGGAACCCCGGTGGAACGCGGATCTGGCGACGACCGGCGGAGAGGGCATACCCCACCCCGTGACCCGCCGGCGCCCGATTCTGCAGGCGGGCGGCCATGGTCCGCAGGCCAAGGTGCCCCCGCACCGCCTCCCAGCGCAGGAAGACCAGCAAGCCCAGCCGGTCATCGACGTGGAACCAGCAGTGGCTTCGGTCACGGTGCGAGTCGGCCAGGATGACCGACCCGAGGGTGCCGGGCAGGAAGGGGAACCGCAGGTGGGCCGGCACCAGGATGTTGCCCAGGATGGAGCGCAGAACGGGGAGCTGACCGCCCACCTCCGGCAACCCCATCGGATCGCCCGCGACCGCGCCCGTGGCGGCCACGCCCCTGGTCGCCTGCTTCCCCCGACGGCCGCGGCGGCCCCGGCCGGCCAGGGTCACGGCCCGCAGGGCGGTCCAGGTACGGGCCAGGCCATGCCGGTATCCCCGCACGTCGGTCAGCCCCTCCTGCAGGGTGCCGCGGCCGTCCCAGACGACGAACCGGCAGGACCCCGGGAACTGCTTTTTCAGCTCCGCGAGGGAGCGGGCCAACCGGCTGACGGGGGCGGGGTCGCGGGCCGCTTCCAGCCAGATCCGCTTCAGGAGGGCGTGCCAGAAGAAGGCATCGCGCTGGCTGGGTTCGAGCAGGTCGAGGCGCTCCTCGAGCCGCCGAAATGCTTCCGCCCTCTGCCGTTCGGCCTGGCCGTCGAGATGGGAACGGAGGACGGTCAGAACCAGCCCGGCCGGAAACAGGACGAAGCAGAAGATGAAGGCGACCCACCCTGACAGCCGCCCGGCCGCCCGGTCGCCCTCCCCGGCTCCTCCTTCGTCCCCGCGCATGACTTCTGCCACCCAGTGTAAACCCGAAGGGGAAGATGGGGAAGGGGCCATCGGGGGAATGGCGGATCGCGAGTCGGAAGGCCAAAAAGGGCGTGTGCTGAACCTGCCGGCCGCTCAAACAGAGGCATTTTGCCATCGGCGGGCAGAGGGGAGCGGCGCCCGGGCCTGGCCCGAAGCGGAAGTGAGCGGCCGGACCGTGCCTCCGGCGAGGGTGGTTTCGGCCCGGAAAAATGGCCCGCCCCCCAGGCTGGTCAGCTCAACTGCGACAGGTGGGCGATGTCGTCACGCAGGCGCTCCAGCCGCACCAGTTCGCCATACCAGCGCAGGGCGTCTTCCCGGGATACCGCGGGGACCGGGGCGTCCATGAGGGCCGGCAGGTCTTCGGGCCCACAGCCGTACTTGCGGGCGAACCGCTCGAGGGCGCGCTCGGCGTCGCGCGCCTGCCGGCGCGTCAACTCGAGCTTCAGCCGGACAGCGTCAAAGATGAGATCGACGAGGCGGGTGTTGGGGACGATGGTGGTCGTCATCGGCTTGGGCATGGCGGTTCCCCTCTCAGTGGGTGCCCCCGCCGCCGCGGGCGAGGGAGCGGGCGCGCAGGACGGCTTTCCAGCCGAACCGGTCGCGGATCTCATCGACAACGGCCGGGAGCCGGCGCCGGTACTCGGACTGCAGGGTATCCCAGAGGTCGGGGGTCGGCGCCCCGGGCTGGACGTCGTCGAGCCGCACCCCGATCAGGCGCACCTTCAGGCGGCGGGTGAACAGCCGCTCGAAAAGCCGGACGGCCGCCTGGTACAGCGGCTCATCGAGGTTGGTGCGGGCGACGCGGGCCGACCGCTGGGCGGTGGTGAAGTCGGCGTAGCGCAGTTTGACGGCCACCCCGCCGCAGGTCTGCCCCGACTCGCGCAGGGTGAGGGCCGCCTCCTCAGTGAGTTTCGACAACAGTGCCAGCAGAAGGCCGCGCGAGGTGGTGTCCTGGCTCAGGGTCGTTTCATGGGAAACCCCCTGCCGATGGGCCCGGTGCTCGGGGGGCACGACCGCCGCCCCGCTCTCGCCCAGGGCGTGGTGGAAAAGGATCTCGCCGGTCTTGCCGAAGGCCGCCTGCCAGGCTTCAACCGGCAGTTGGGGGATGTCGCCGACGCGGGTGACGCCCATGGCGGCCAGGACCTCCTGCAGGCGGGGGCCGACACCGGGAATGTGCTTGACGGGCAGGGGGGCAAGGAAGACGCGTTCGGCGCCGGGGAGGATCTCGAGGATGCCGCGCGGCTTGCCGAGGTCGGAGGCGATCTTGGAGACCAGCTTGTTGGTGCCGATGCCAATGGTGACGGGAAGGGCCGGGTCGGCGGCGATGGCCTGCGTCAGCCGGTCGGCCACGCCGAGGTTGGCAGGGTAGATGCGGTCGCACCCGGTGAAATCAAGATAGAACTCATCGACCGAGGCCTGCTCGACGACCGGACAGAGCCGCTCGATGCGCTCCCGCACCCGCCGGGAGAACTCCTCGATGGTGCGCGGCACCGGCAAAAGGTGCAGGCCGGGGCATTTCTGCCGGGCGACCCAGGCGGGCATGGCCGACCGCACGCCAAAGCGGCGGGCCTCGTACGAGGCCGAGCAGATCACCCCGCGGCCGCTGGTACCCCCGACCGCGACCGGCTTCCCGCGCAGGTCGGGCCGGTCTTTCAGCGCGACCTCGACAAAGAAGGCGTCGAGGTCGAGACAGGCGATGCGCCGGAACATGGGCGTTTTCCCCCCCTTTCAGAGCGATGAATCGTATGAAGGCTTGGCGAAGGGGCTTTGCCCCTTCCCCCCCGCCAGGGCCGATGGCCCCAGCCCCTTTTCTCTGGCGAGGGGAACGCTGACGCGTTTCCCTCGCGGCACCTCGCCTCGCCGCCCGTTTGCCGTGAAACGGACCATGGCTTCAGAAGGCCCGGTATTTGCGCAGGATCCCGATGACCACCCCCTTGATGGTCACCTCGCGGCCCTCGACGATGATGGGGGGCATGGCCGGGTTCGACGGCTGTAACCGCACCCGGTTGCTCTCGCGGTAGAGCCGCTTGAGGGTCACCTCCTCGCCGTCGAGGCAGGCGATCACCATCTCGCCGTTGCGCGCCGTGTCGCGCTTCTCGACGATGACCAGGTCGCCGTCCCGGATCGCCTCGTCGATCATCGACTCGCCGCGCACCTGCAGAACAAAGGTCTCGCCGCGGCCGAGCATCCATTCGGGGAGGGTGATCGTCTCGGGCACCTCGCTGACCTCGATCGGCTGACCGGCCGCCACCCGGCCAAGCAGGGGCACCTCGACCCCGCCCCCGACCGGCACCTGGTCGGTCTTGACCACCAGCCCGCGTGACCGCCGGGGCAGAGCCTCGAGGTGGCCCTTGTCGACCAGCGCCTGCAGGTGCTTGTGTACCGTCGCCGTCGAGGACAGGCCAAGCCCGCCGCCGATCTCGGCAATGGTCGGTGCGTACCCCCAGCGGGCGAAAAAGGAGCGAATGAAGGTCAGCACCGCTTTCTGTTTGGGAGTCAACGGATCGGGCGACATGATGTACCTCCGCGCATATTCGTTCATTCCCAATATATGCAAACAAAGGGCGAAAATCAAGCAAAAAGATGACGAATATACGAGGCAGGTGACCCGCCCGGCCAACCCAGGACCCAGGGGAGTGAATAGCCGACGAACGACCAGGGCTCCCGGCCTCAACTATTGGACGTTTCGCGAATTTCGTGGCAAAATGATGATATTGTAGGGGGATTCCCTTACAAAAAAGATGAGAGCGACCATCCCGCAATTGGGACAGGGATCCATGAGAAACAGCGGTTCTGCTCGGGCAGTAGAGCAGTTGGAGAAGAGAATCCGCCTTCTGGAGGACCAGCTCCACCAGTGGGAACGGAAGTTCGCCGCCATGTCCGGACAGCTCGATTCCCTGCGCGCCATCGTCGACAACGCCCGCCTGCCGATCGCCATGAAGGATGCCGAAGGGCGGTATCTCTACGTCAACCGCGAGTTCGAGCGCCTGTGCCAGGTTCCCCTCGCCGTCCTGCGCGGCAAGGACGACTTCGAGGTGTTTCCCGAACCGGTGGCGCGCCTGTTCCGCGAACAGGACGCTCAGGTCGTCGCGGCGGGAACCACCCTCCAGTTCGAGGAGACGGTTCCCCTGCTGGGCGAGCCGCACAGTTTCATCACCGAGAAGTTTCCGGTGTTCGACGACCACGGGGGTCTGCGCGGCGTGGTCGCGATCTGCACCGACATCACCCGCCACAAGGAACTGGAACACCGCCTGGCCGACGACCAGGAGCGGCTGGCGGTGACCCTGCGCAGTCTCTCCGACGGCGTCATCACCACCGACCGCGAGAGCCGCATCCTGCTGTTGAACCGCCGGGCCGCCGATCTGACGGGCTGGACGGAAGAGGAAGCCCGCGGCCGGCCCCTGCCCGAAGTCCTGGCCCTGTCCCGGGAAGGGAGCGGCGGCAACGGCAGTCACTTCCTCGACGAGATCCTGCGGAATACGCCGCCCGCCGGGTCCGCACAGCCGGGAACCGCCGACACCGACGCCATTCTGACCTCCCGCGACGGGACCCGCCGCCCGGTGACCATCACCGCGGCACCCCTGCCCGACCACGAACACCAGACCATCGGCCGGGTCCTCGTGCTCCGCGACGACACTCTGCGCCGCGGCATGGAGCAGGAACTGCTCAAAACCCGCAAACTGGAATCCCTGAAGGTCCTGGCCGGCGGCATCGCCCACGACTTCAACAACTTCCTGGCCGCCATCCTCGGCAACCTCAGCCTCTGCTCCGCCCTGACCCGGAAGGGCGGCGGCAAGGTCCCCCGCCTGCTGGGCGAGGCCGAACGGGCCACCCTGCTGGCCCGCAACCTCACCCAGCAACTGCTGACCTTCGCCAAGGGCGGCGAGCCGGTCAAGACCGTGGCCTCCCTGCCTGAGGTGATCCGTGACTCCGCCAGCTTCCTCCTGCGGGGCACCCGGACCCGGTGCGAATACGCGATCGCCCCCGACCTGTGGCCGGTCGAGATCGACACGGGCCAGATGAGCCAGGTCCTGCAGAACGTCATTCTCAATGCCAGCCAGGCCATGGGCGGGGCGGGCGTCATCCGCATCCGGTGCGGGAACGTCGAGTTCCCCCGCGAGGAGATCCCCGGCCTGCCCCCCGGCCGGTACGTCCGGCTGGCCATCGCCGACGCCGGGCCGGGCGTTCCCCGCGACCTGCGGGAGCGCATTTTCGACCCGTTCTTCTCGACCAAGCCGGGCGGCACCGGTCTTGGCCTGGCCATCACCCATTCCATCGTCAAGCGCCACGGCGGTCACATCGGCGTTCAGTCACCGCCCGGCGCGGGCTGTACCTTTACCATCCACCTGCCGGCCGCGGAGGGGACGCCCCTTCCCCACCCCTCCCCGTCGGAACCGGCACCCGCCGGCGGCACCGCCCCCGAGCCGGCGGCCGCCCTCCGCCGCCGGATCCTGATCATGGACGACGATCCCCTCCTGCGAACCATGTTGCTGGAGATCCTGGTCTTCCTCGGCTACGACGTGGTGGCCTGCGAAGACGGGGCGGAGGCGATCCGGCTGTATGGCAAACACCTCGAGGCGGGAGAGAGGTTCGACGCCGTGATCATGGACCTGACCATCCCGGGCGGCATGGGGGGAAGAGAGGCCATCGGCGGCCTCCGGCAACTCGATCCCACCGCCTTGGTCATCGTCTCCAGCGGGTTCAACAGCGACCCCATCATGTCCAGGTTCGCCGAGTTCGGGTTCGCCGGCGTGCTTCCCAAGCCCTACCGCATCGAGGATCTCGAGAACCTGTTCCAGAAGCTGTTCGCGCCGGCACCCCGGCTCGACCCGCCCCCCGAGCGGAAACACCCCGCCGCCGGTCTGGCCTGAAACCGGCCCGCCCCTCCCGGCCTCGCGCGGCGGCGGGCCAGGGCCGCATGACCGCCGGCGGGAACCGGTGACCGCCCGGGGCATCTCCCGGCATCCCCACCGGTCCGCGAGGGGTGGGTCCTTTCCTGGCCTCCGGTACCCGGCTGATGATCGTGATCCTGGGCCGGCTCATCGCCGCCCCGCACGTCGGGCGCCAGACCCCCGCAGGGCCGGCCCGCCGCACCGGCCGTTGCCTGGCAACCGGTCTGGTCGGCCGGATCGGAATCGTGGGGAAAGACGTTTTGGAAATCGGGTGGCGGCCCGGCAATCCGTGGCCCGAAACCGGCGTTTTTTTGGGGGAACCCATGCCCTCTACCTTTGCGAGGAGGATCACATGCGAATCATCATCCGCTTCCCCGCCGCCGTCCTTCTGCTGGGAATGGCCCTGCTGGCCGTTCCCCCCGTCTTCAGCGCCAGACCCTGCCCGCCCCAGCCCAGCCCACCGACCAGGACCGACTGCGGCCCTGCCCCGACCGGGAACCGCCCCCCGACGGTCCATGCCCGGAGCCGCGCGAACCCGCTTCTCTCGAGACGGCGATGGCCCGCGACGACGGCCCGATGCTGGCCGCCCTGCTGGAGGCAGGGCTGGATCCCGCCGCCGCCCGCCCGTTCGGCCGGCCGTTACTGCTGGAGGCGGCGGCCCGGGGACGGGCGGAACTCGTGCAGGTCCTGCTGGACCATCAGGCCCGGCCCGACGTGCGCGGCCCCGAGGGGGACACGGCGCTGATGCTGGCGGCCGGGGCGGGGCACATCCGGGTGGTGGAACGGCTGTTGGCGAAGGGGGCCGCCACGAACCTGGTGGAGACCCGGTCGGGGGAGACCGCGCTGTTCCGGGCCGTCCGGCGGGGGAACCGGCCGGTGGTCGAGGCCCTGCTGGCCCACGAGGCCGACCCGCGCATCCGCAACCGGCCGGCGGGCGAGACGGTGCTCCACCTGGCGGCGGCGATGGGGCATGCCGAGCTGATCCCCCCTCTCGTGCGCGCCCATGCCTCCCCTGACCTCCTGTCCGCCGGCGGGACCTCCCCCCTGCACCTGGCGGCGGGGAACGGGCACGCGGCGGCGGTGGCCGCCCTGCTCGAAGCGGGCGGCAACCCCATGGTCAAGGACACCGCCGGGATGACCCCCTTCCACACCGCGGCGGCGGCCGGCCAGGAGGGAGTCGTGGCCCTGTTCCTGGAACGGGGCCTGTCGCCGGTCTTCCCCGACGCCGCTCAGCGCACTCCGCTCCATGCCGCGGCGCAGAACGGCCACGTGGCTGTTCTCCAGCGCCTGCTGTCCTGTCCGATCACTCCCGACCCCAAGGACCGCGAGGGGAAGACGCCGCTGATGCTGGCCGCGGCCGAGGGCCGGAGCGAGGCGGTGCGGTGCCTGTTGCAGGCGGGGGCCGATGCCCAGGCCCGGGACACCGACGGAGAGACGGCCCTGCATCTGGCCGCGATCCGGGGGTGCGCCGAGACGATCGGCCATCTCCTGCAGGCCAAGGGGGTGAACCCCGACGTGCCGGACCGCCGGAACCTGACCCCATTGATGCTGGCCGCCGACCACGGCCACCGGGAGGCGGTCAAGCGGCTGGCGGAGGGGGGCGCGCGGATCGACCTGGTCGAACCCGGCGAAGAGGAGACCGCCCTCGAACTGGCGGTGATGAACGGGCATGTCGAAGTGGTACGCGAACTGCTCTGGCGGGGGGCGGCCGCCGACCACGTCACGCGGCGGCGGCAGACCCCACTGCACCTGGCGGCCTTCCGGGGCCTCTGCCCGGTGATCGAGGCCCTCCTGGAGGCGCAGGTCCCGATCGACCCCCGCGACGGGGCAGGCCGGACGCCGCTGATGCAGGCGTGCGAGCGGGGCCAGACCGATGCGGTCAGACTGCTTCTGCTCCGCGGGGCCGACCCCAAGGCCCGTGACAACCTCGACTGGACCGCCCTGTTCTGGGCGGCCTGCTACGGGCACAAAGACATCGCCGACCTGCTGGTCCGGCACGGCTGTCCGACCGGTCACCAGGATCGGGAAGGCCGGCGGGCCATCGACCTGGCCCGGGAAAGGGGCTTCCCTGATGTGGTTGGCCTCCTGGCCGGTGCCGCCTCCGGGCAATAGCGGGGAACCTTTTTTGGAACCGGCCAGCCGGTTTCACCTTTTGACCGATGACCGATACCTGATCCCTTTTCCGGAAGGAATGACCCAATTCGCAAAATGGCCCTTGACGCTCATTTTGGCGGGTCCTATATTGGAGATGTCGGAGGTCATTCCGACGGTGGTTTTCGTTTTTCCCGGGGGTGTCCTGGTTTCGACGGGGAGCGTGAACTGCCACCTGCCATCCGAGGTTGGTCGAAGGGCCTCGTAAAAAATCGATCAAAAAAACAACTGCCAACGAAGACCTGGCACTCGCGGCCTAATTAGGCCCGACGGTTCCCGGGGGAC
>CAZKPI010000073.1:2574-13172 GCA_964554555.1 uncultured bacterium | reverse complement strand
GGGCGAGGTTCAACCCGATGTTGATCGCGACGGCCGCCAGGCTGGCGGCCACCGGCACCCTGGTCTCGCCCAGGGCGTAGAAGGCGGGGCCCAGCACCTTGACCGCCGAAAAGCCCAGCAGACCGAGGGCGTAGGCCTGCAGGGCGGCCGCGGTGGCGTCAGTGTCGGCGGCCGTGAACCGCCCATACTGGAAGATGAGGCGGATGAGCGGGTGGGCGAGGGCGGCCAGGGCCAGGCTGGCCGCGACGTTGATGAAGGCGGTCAGGTTCAGCGAACCGGCCAGGGTGGCGGCCATCTCGTCGCGGTCCTGGCGGGCCGCGGCCCGGGAGAAAGCGGGCAGGGTGGCCTGGGCGATGGCCACCCCGAACAGGCCCAGGGGCAACTGCATCAGGCGGAAGGCGTAGTTGAGCCAGGAGACCGGCCCGTTGCCCAGCGAGGTGGCCAGGATGGTGCTGACCGCCACGTTGATCTGGGTGGCGGCCAGGCCGATGGTGCCGGGCACCAGCAGGGTGACGATCCGGCGCATGCCGGGGTCGTCAAACCGCGGCCGCCAGGCGGGCCGGAAGCCTTCCCGCCACAGCGGGACGAGCTGGACCGCGAACTGGAGGATGCCGCCGGCCATCGCTCCGACCGCCATGCCGACGATGGCGGGATGGCCGGCCGCCAGGGCCATCGGGCAGAGGGTGAACCCGGCCGCGATCATGGCGAGGTTCAAAAACACCGGGGCGACGGCGGGGGCGAAGAACGAGCCCAGGGAGTTGAGAACCCCCATGGTGATGGCCGCCAGCGAGATGGCCAGCAGGAAGGGGAACATGATCCGGGTCATCAGCACGGTGACCTCGGCCTTGCCGGGGACGGCGGCAAACTCGGGGGCCAGCAGGCCCACGAGCCAGGGGGAGAGGATGATGCCCAGACCCGACAGCAGACCCACCACGATGACCAGCACCGACAGGGTGACGTTGGCGAGGCGGAAGGCCGGTTCCCGTCCCTCCCGGGCCAGGACGGCGTTGAAGGTGGGCACGAAGGCCGCGCTCATCGCCCCCTCGGCAAACAGGTCGCGCAGGAGGTTGGGGATGCGGAAGGCCACGTTGAAGGCGTCGGTCCACACCCCCGCCCCGAACAGGTAGGCGAAGGTCTGCTCCCGCACGAGGCCGGCCATGCGGCTCAGAAAGGTTGCCGCGCTCATGGCGGCCGCCGACCGGGCCACGGTGGTCTCTGGGGTCCGGGGGGGGCCGGGGGAATCGGTCTTTGGCGCCGCCGGGCCGGCGGGTGCCGGCCCCGGGACGGGCGGGGAGGGGCGGCTGGGGCGGGGATCTGCCGTTGCCCCGTCAGCCCCGCTGGCAGGAGGCAAGGCGGGCGCGGGTCCGGACCCTTCCGGCGCGGGACCTTCCCCTGGCCGACCGGTCACGGCCGGATCGGGTTCAACCCGGCGGGGGGAATGGGGAGCGGGGGCCACAGGGCGCCCTCAGGCCTGGCTGGCGGGGACGATCACCAGAAGCTCGTCGGCGGGGTTCAAACGGTAGGAGCGGGGGTTGACCATCAGGGTGCCGTTGGGTGGGCGGACGCCGACCGTGATCATCTGGCGTTCGGCATGCAGTTTGGCCATGGCGGTCACGAATTCCTGGCCGACCAGGGCGGCCGGGGTCTCCAGGAACATCAGGGAGTTTCCTTCGGAGCGGGAAAGGATGTCCTTGAAGAAGGCCAGCATCCCTTCGTTGGCGGCGATGCGGGCCAGCAGTTTGCCCGAGAACTCGCCCTGGATCACCACATCCTCGACCCCGCCCATCTTGAGGTGGTCGGCGAACTCGGGGTGGTACAGTTCGGCCGAGGTATGGATGCCGGGGTGCAGTTTTTCCACCGACAGGGCGGCCAGGATGGTGCGGGCGTCGATGTCCTGGGTGGTGCGGTGGCCACTGCCCTCGGAGAGGATGACGGCGGCGCGGGCCCGTTCGACGCCGGCCCGGCGCAGGGTCTCGAGGTGGGTGAAATCCTCCTTCAGGATGGAGACGCGGTCGGTCTTCACCCCGCGGGCCTGCAGGTCCTCGATGTCGGCGTGCTCGGACACGATGAGGATGTCGGCGTCGGCGAACTTTCGTTCCAGCTGGAACTCGGTGACGAGGGTGGCCGCCTTCGAGCTGTAGCCGCAGATGATGATGTGCCCGCTCAGGTCGTCGGGGTTGGTGTTGCGATGCATGGCGCTCTCCTTGAGTTTTTCCATCATGACCGCCGAGATGGTGCCGGTAAGCATGGCGAAGACGCCCATGCCGAACACGACCAGGATGGTGAAGATGACCTTGCCGCCGAGAGTCCGGGGGTAGCTGGCGTATTCCCCTGCCAGCAGGGAGAACATGGCTTTCCAGAAGGCGTCCCCGTGGTTCTGCAGGTCGGGGTCGTGGCCGACCTCGAACTGGGCCAGGCCGATCGCCCCGAAGGTGATGGCGAAGGTGATGAAGACCAGCAGAAGGGAATACTCGATCACCCGCGCCTCGAACACACTGCCCAGCAGACGGACCCGGTTCTGGAGATACGCCCCGAGCGAGAAGATGCGGAACAGCCGGACGATGGCGAAGACCCGGCTGAGCCGGAACACCCGCAACATCGGCAGAAGCGCCAGCAGGTCGAGCCAGTGCCGCGCGAGGAACCGCCGGGAGGTGGGGCTCACCAGCCAGCGGAGGGCGATCTCGACGAAGAACAGGGCGGTCAGGATGTCGTTGGCGATCTCGAGGTCATACCGGGTGGCCGCCCCGATGGGCGCGAAGGTTTCCACGATCAGGAGCAGGACAGATACCAGGACCAGCAGAAAAACGGAGATGCCGACCGCCGGATGGTCGAGGAAACGGCGCAGGCGCGGATACCGCCGCCGCTCCTGGAAGCCCGGCTGTCCAGGCTCGGGGCTGTCAGACAGCAGGGGCCCTCTGGGCACGTTCATGCGCGAATGATAGTACAAGGCCGGTGGTTGCGCAAGGGTCCGCCTCCCCTCTGTCCGAACGGGATGGGTGGGATTCTGTCAATGGACAACCCCCCGGAGACGGGATATAATGGCCCTGATGCGTACCCCGCCGCCTCCTTTCCGGTGCCGCCGCGGCACGATCACCATCATCCTGCTCGGCCTGTTGAGCGTGATGCTGTTCCTGGCCTTCACCCTGTTCCAGCGCCAGCGCGGCCACGGTCATCTCGTGGCTTTCGGGGACGCCCACCTGTATGCCCGCTACTTCCTCGAGTCGCATCTCGGGGATGTCCTCCAGCAGTTGCGGTTGAAAATCAACGACCCGGGCAAGACCGCCGCCGACCGGGTTCTCTATGACTACTTCCGCGGGGATGTCACGGGGAAGTTTCCCGCTTTCTACCAGCCCAGTCCCCTCGTCAAGGCCCTGCCTGACGAATGGACTGACCTGGGGCTCGAACTCGAGCCGGAATGGGCCCCCGATATCAAAGTGGTCGGGCTGGAA
This sequence comes from uncultured bacterium, assembly GCA_964554555.1. Taxonomy (GTDB): domain Bacteria; phylum Muiribacteriota; class Ozemobacteria; order Ozemobacterales; family Ozemobacteraceae; genus Ozemobacter. The sequence goes on along the minus strand of CAZKPI010000073.1, from coordinate 9,723 downwards.
GCGATGCAGTATCCTCCCTGCCTCCAGGTTCCCGAGCAGTTCTCGCCGGGCATCGAGCGGCGCGGCACCGTGGCGGTCACCGTCCGGGTCACCCTCGAGGGCCGCCGGTATGCCCTGTCTGCCCGGGTCCCGTTCCCGGTGGTCTGCCGGCTGACCCCGGTGTTGCGCGATTTCGTCTTCTTCGCCGACCGCCTGCATCTCGAGCAGGTCCGTCCCTTCGGCCGCGAAGACCAGATCAACATCACCTTCACCAAGAGTCCCGACTACGGCCAGGAGCCCCCGGATGGTTTTTCCGACTACAAGGGGTTCCCCTGGTTCTTTCCCAGTTCCTCCGACTCGCCTGACCCCCATGCCCACGGCAAGGTCTTTCTGGGGGCCGATGACAAGCCCATCTACCTGAATCTCGCCGGCGAACTGCGCTACAAGGAATCCCCGGTCAGCGATCTGTGGATGATCAACCCCCGGTGGTTCAAGGCCAACAAGGACATCAACGAGTTCACCGCCAACCCCATCTTCATGACCCGCAGTGGGGAGATGGTCCGGTTCCGGGGCATGGACATCAAACTGCCCCTGCGCGGCCACCTCGCCAAAATGGGCATCTTCGGGTTCTCCTACGAACTCTACGATCCCGACAACGGCCTGTTCTCCCAGACCACCCGCACGCCTGCCTCCATCTGGGGGGACGACCCCTCCTACCAGACCATCAAGGCCGAGAACGAGAAGGCCCTCGCCCTCTCCAGCGCCCTCAAGCTGTACGGGCCCAACCTCGAGGACAACCCGAGCGTTCCCCAGCCCTATACCGGGTTTCCCCGGCAGGTCTTCGGCAACGTCTATGCCCGGTTCCTGATGCTGACCTTCTTTGAATTCCCCTCCGCGCAGGGCGGCGGCCAGATCCTGCCCTACAACCCCGATGGCAACTATCGCCCCCCGCCCGCTCCGCGTTTTCACGGGGCCGAGCCGGCCACCTTCGAACCCCCCGAACCGGGGCAGAAGTACACCTGGTTCATGTCCCGCATCGTGTCGGGCGGCGCCGACCGCGACGTGCTGGCCGACGATTACCTCCCCTACAACCTGTATGACCCGCTCGGCAAGGGCAACCGGGTCCTGCTGAAGGCGGCTGATTTTGCCCCGGCCGACGGTCTGCGGCTGAACCCCAACCGGAACGGCACCTTCACCACCTTCGCCCGCGAATGGATGTCATTCGATCCGAAACTGCGGCTGGGCCAGCCGGGAACCTCTTTGCAGTCGCGCGTCTGCGCGATCTTTCCCAACCAGAAGGCCTTCAAGCAGTATCTCCGCCTCGAGGAGGGGAAATGCTGGGTTGACGGCGTGGTCTACGTGCGCGGCGAAGAGGGGCTCGACCTGGAGGACATCACCACCACCGACATTCGCGGCGGCATCGTCATCGTGGAAGGGGGAATCCGCCTCGGCAACATCACCCACGGGTTCGCCTTCAAGCCGGGCCCGACCGACCCCGCCCTGCTCGATCCCCTGATCGATTACATCGGTCAACTGCCCCAGTCGAAGATTCTCACCTTCGTCAGCCGGGCCGGCAGTATCCGCCTGAAGGGCGACAAGCACGTGGGCGTCCAGCTGGTGGCCCTCACCCCGGGCGGGACGACGGTCACCGACCAGATCTCCTGGGAGAGCCCGAAAGGCATCTTCTTCGCCGGCGGACTGGCCCTGGACACCCCGAACCTGGCCCGCCGGATCAAGGAATTCGGCAAGGATGCCGGCAAGAACATGTTCCTGTATGTCCCTTCCATGGGGAATGCCAAGCCCGACACCGTGGTGCAGGTCCTCCCGCGTTTCGACAACTACGATTTCACCGTCGAATGAGCCATCTTCATCCTCCGCCCCCGCCCCGTCCCGCCTGCCGCCCACTTTCCCCGCCCGGCGGCCGCCGGGCCATGACCATGCTCGAACTGCTGGTCGGACTGGTCATCTTCAGCTTCGCCATCCTGCCCATCATCAGCTTCGGCACCTCCACCACCCGCACCACCTATATCACCGGCAAGCACCTGATGGCCGGCCAGATCGCCACCGGTCTGCTCGACCGCCTGCTGGCCCTGCCGTTCGACGAGGCGTTCGCCGAGGCGGCGAAGCTGGCCGGCGACCAGCCCCACCCCGTGCTCGAGGACCCGGTCCTGGCCGGGATGGTCGGGCACCAGGCCCTGGCCGACGCCCGGCCGGTGGTGGAAAGCGACCTGCAGAAGTCCTTCCGCTTTTTCGAATACCGCCTCGCCGTCGATACCGACACGGGCAAGGCCCAACCCCTGCGGCAGTTCAAGATCACGGTCTTCGTTTCCTGGCGGGTCGACGAGGGGAACGAGGAGACCCGCACGGCCCTCATCCTGCAGGGGGTGAAATTCAATGACCTGCTGTGAGCGCGGGCCGGCCCGCCGGCGGGGCATGTCCATGACCGAGATCATGGTCGTGGCCGCCCTTTCCTCCCTGATCCTGTTGAGCGCCATGATGGTCATGTCGCGCACCGGCCGCACTTTCCAGAAGGGCAGTGACCTGATGAACACCCAGGTCCTGCTCGAGGCGATCATCACTCAACTGCGGGACGACCTGCGGCGGCTGAGGAACCTCGAGACGGGTGCCGGGTCCTGCGACGATCACCACCTGACCTTCACCGGGTGGCTGCGCGACCCGGCCACGAATGAGGTCCGGCTCCGCAAGGTGCAGTGGGCGTTCGACCCGCAGGCCCGCACCCTGACCCGGTGCGTCGATGGGAAGGCCGACGAGACGCGCGACTTCCACGGCGCCGGCCAGGTTGTCCAGACCGTGTTCCAGCCCAACCGCAGTTGGGATGAATTCCGTTTCCTGCAGGTGCTGGTGCAGGTGAACGCCGACCAGCTCCCCACCGGGAAGGAGGACGACCGGGCCACCAAGGCCGGGTCGCGCCTGGCCCTCTGCTGTCAGTTCCATCCGAAATGCCAGGAACCCCTCAGTTCCTTCGGCCTGAAAAACCCATGAAACCCCAGGAAATCAGGAGGAATCGCATGTCCAATCGTCGGTGGCTGGTGCTCGTGGTCTGTTGTCTGCTCGGCGGGGCCGGGTGGGCGGCGGGGGAGAACCCCCTCGACGCCGGCAAACAGCTGGAAAAGGCCGGCCAGAACGAACAGGCCCTGACCGTCTTCCTCGACGGCATCCGGTCCGCTCCTTCCGAGGAACTGTATAGGGAGGCAGGCTCTCTTTTGGGGAAGATGCAGAAATACGAGCGGGCCGTCCCCCTGCTCGAGGAGGGCATCGCCAAGTTCCCGCAGTCGACCACGCTGATGAACCTGCTGGGCCTCGTCCGGTTCAAGACCGGGGACACCGCCAAGGCCATCGCCCTGTGGGAGACCGTGCTCGACCGCAACCCCAGCAATTCCTTCGCGAAGGACTGGCTGGCCAAGACGAAAAAGAACGCCCCCCCGGCGGCCGGGCCGGTGCCCGCCCCCACGGGGGCCCTCGCCGGCGGGGAACCCGCCGGTTCCGGCGGGTTGACGGGCGACCCGGCTACGAAACTGCCCCTGGCCGAGCAGGAAGCACTGGCCAGACAGTTGTACAAGGACATGGCCGCCCTCGACAAGTATGACCTGCCCAACTTCGATCAGATGCACCGGACGGTCATCCGGAAATGCCCCGACACCGATTTCGCCCAGCAGTCCTGCTGGCGGCTGTCGAATTTGTACCTGATGGCCGAGGACCAGCCGAACCACGAAGGGATCATCGAGGTGCTCGAGCACCTGATCAAGACCTATCCCGATTCCCTGCTGGTGCCCGAGGCCAAGAACCGGCTCCTGCAGTCCTACCGGGCGACCGGGCAGGATCACAAGGTCGTGCTCTTCTACGAGGAGCTGTTCAAGCTCAACCCCAACCCCGACGAGCGGGATTTCATGGCCTGGTCGCTCGAGTATGCCGAGGCCCTGGCCAAGATCGACCGCAAGGATCAGGCCCGGGAGCTCTACGAGAAGGTCATTCAGATGGACAACAACCGCGACCAGCTCGAGGCCCGCGTGGCCCGCGAGCGGCTGGCCGGTCTGTGATGGCCCGTTGGCGGTCCGCCGGGACGGTGGGTCCGTCTGGTAAAATGGAAGAACCATTCCCACCCGGAGAGAGACAGGGAAACTTTTTCCGTCCACGGCTGTATCATTCAACAGATCAGATTTGAGTAGGGGGTAGGTATGCCACACATTTCCCGGAAGTACAGGCCTTGGTTGTTCCTGCTGGCGGTCTGGCTGGCGTTCGAGCCGTTCGTCGTGACCATGGTCAGGGCCGGCGAGGCGCCCGATCTGCCCCAGCCGGTCATCAACACCGACAAGGTCGAGGGCATCGCCGACATCGACCAGGTCATGACGCCGTCGGAATACCTCGAATACATGCTCGAACTGCGCCAGGCGGCGACGAAGGAGGACCTCGAATCCAAGGTCTGGGGCGACTGGCTGATGACCATCTCCCAGTCCTACATGCTGATGGATGCCGGGGCCCACGAGGTCTTCAGCTTCTATTCGTGCATGAAGAGCATCGCTGGCCTGCCCGGCACCGCCAAGGAAGTGGCCAACTACCTCAAGATGGGGGTCAACAAGGTGCACCTGATGTGCGCCTTCATCGGCAGGACCACCCTCTCCCTGCGGGCGGCCAACATGTTCAACGGGTTCCTGCGGATGACCAACAAGGCGCGTCTCGCCCTCGAGAAGAACCGCGTTTTCAAATTCCTCGAGTTCATGGCACCGCCCCCCTGCTGGAACAACCCGAAAGTCGCCGGGGAAGGCTTCAAATCCTACTGGCGGTGGGTTCAGAAGAAGACCGTCAATCCCTCCGGCAAGGGCCTGGGGCGCGGGCGCTACATCAGCGACCTGAAAGGCGTCGCCCAGACGGTCGGCATCGGCCTGGCCGTCCTTGGCCTGGCCCTCGACTGCTACAAGTGGGCGACCTCGGACGACTGGCGCGGCGGCCGTGAAGGCTCCTACGACATGGTCAAGACCTACGTCAGCGTGGCCCTGGGGGTGGCCGGCCTGGTGGCGATGTTCTGCATTCCCATCGTCGGTCAGGTGGTCGCCGTGGTCGCCCTGGTCTGGATGGTCCTGACCATGGTCGGCGACCTGCTTGGCGAATACAACAAGCGCTGGAAGGAAGCCTACAAGGCCTCCTACTGGTTCCTGCACGAGAACGACCCCACCTTCCGCACCTTCTACGAGAACCGCGGCCAGCTGAAAAAGGAAGAGAAGTCGCTGTCGCTGATCCTGGCCGAGCGCGACTATGGCGCCATCGCCAAACAGCCGGAGCCCGCCGAAGAGGCTGACAAGAAGCAGTGGGAAAACAGCAAGAAGGTGTTCGAGGCCCTCGAAAAGCAGGGTGTGCTGGTGACCTACTACGCCCAGACCGGCTTCACCCTTCCCGACTTCGACCTCAACCGCCTGCAGGAACTCTGGCACAAGAAGGCCGACTTCATGTCCTGGAAGCCCACCGAGGCCGAGGCTGAGGAGGCCAAAAACCGCGGCTTCTGGGGCAACCTGGGCCATGCCATCAACCCCAAAACCTGGATCAGCTGGGCCGGTGACAAGATCCAGTCCCGCGGGTTCGACAAGGAAATCAAGAACAAAGACGTCAAGCCGGTCTTCTTCAATCCCGACTACGTCCTGGTGAAAAAATACAAGAACTACCTGATGGGCAACGACCTCAAGGGCGGGCTGTATGACACCGTCGGCCTGCGCATCGAGCAGGCGCCCTTCAACTACATTCCGCTGGTGGGCATCGACACCGCCGCCTGGTCGGCCAGCCTCCTCGAGGAGGCCTTCAACGCCGACGCCTTCCAGGTCGGGGTGAAGGAGATGATGTACTTCCGCGAGCAGGTCAAGGCCGCCAACGAAGGCCTGAAGAAGGCCATGAAGGATATGGACGGGGTCATCGAGAAGATCGTCGAAGACGACCTGCCGCAGACCATCAAGACCCGCGAGGCGCTGGCCGCCCTCCTCGAGGCCTACAACGACGACCCCGACCGGGAGAACGACAGCCTCAACAAGCAGATCCGCAAAGCCTTCAACTGGCGCTGGAACGACAAGAACGGCAAGCAGACCCCCCGCAATCTCATCAAGATCCATCAGCCTGACATCGAGCAGATGCTGACCTACGTGCCCCTCAGCGTGGCCCAGAAAGCCGCCGAAACGGTGCTTCTGCTGGTCAACCTGAACCACACCCTGAACACCGCCAAGCTGATGCGGATGCTCGGCGAGGAGAAGCGGGCTTTGCTGGCCGGTTTTGACAGCGAGTTCAAGAACTCTGCCTTCAACAAATACCTGAAGGAAGGCACGTTCCTCGACGTCAAGGGCAAGACCTTCATGGACTGGCTGGGCGAGGTCTACCCGGCCTACGACGAGCTCGAGAAGTTCACCAACCTGTACTGGAAGGAGGTCGACGCGTTCTCGAGCAACGCCGACGAGGCCAACTCCACCACCCGCGACCGGTGGTACTGGTTCGACAAGGAGGTCACCCACCCCCGCGAACTGCTCAAACAGCTCAACGACGAGCTGAAAGAGCTGAAGGAGCTGACCGAGGCCTACGAGCAGGCCAAGGACACCCTGAACCTCAACCTGCCGATGGCCGACAACCCCGAGTTCAAGAAGGGGGTCTACCGGGACGATGGCTACAAGCTCGACTACGACCCGGCCGAGCTGATGGACGTGAACAACGCGATCCTGGCCCCCAGCGCGCCCGACGCCATCTCCGACTGACCTGGTCTTTTTGGCCAAAGCCCCGCCGAAAGGCGGGGCTTTTTTGTGGTAAATTTGCCCCGTCCTGGGGCGGTCTCGCCAAGGCGGGGGGGCGGTTTGGCTCATTTTGCTGTCCCGGCTGGAGGTACCCCAAACAAGGAAGCTGGCTTTCCGGCGGCAATTCACATATATTCGAAGAAAGGAACGATTGCCCCGCTCCCAAGTACGGAAATTGCGTGGTAAAGTGGGGGAGGTGTATGGGCACCCCCCTGCCTGAGGAGGAATGATATGTTCAAGGTTCGTCGCCGGAAGGGTCAGGCCCTGGTGGAGATGGCTCTGATGGCTCCCCTGTTGTTCCTGTTCGTGATGTGCGGTCTGGTCGATTTCGGCTTTGCCTTTTATCGCTACATCACCCTCCAGCAGGCGGTGAACAGCGCCGCCATGTGGG
>CAZKPI010000073.1:0-2564 GCA_964554555.1 uncultured bacterium | reverse complement strand
AAGAAAGGGACGACGACCACCACGGTCACCTCTTATCACATTCAGAACTGGCTGAGAAGCACGGAGAACCCCCCCCTTCCCTCGTGGTGGAGCCGTGCTGAGATCGAATCCATCCAGGTTTCGGTTCCCACTCCTTTGCCCACCACGAGCGATGGGAAAGCAAGAATCGTGGTGGTCACCTTTACCTATGATTCACCCCTCTATACTCCTTTCTATCAGGTCCTGTTCCAAAAACTCAACGGGAAGAAAGCCATCCCCATGGTAGTACGCGCCGCCTTCCAGATCCCTCAGAACACCCTGGGTGCCGCTTATTGGGAGGACTGACCCCCTCCCCCCCCAAGGTACCCAAGGGAACTAGGTCAGCGGGTGGCGGAGCCCGCCTTCGAGGAGAAACAACATGATCAGAAATCGTCGTCGGAAGGGTCAAGCCCTGGTGGAAATGGCTTTCATGCTCCCCGTTTTTGTCATGGTTGTCCTGGTGATCATCGACCTGGGCAGGGCTTACCATGTCTATGCCTGCTTGAACCACCAGTGCCTCGAAGCCGCCCGGATGGGTTCCCGGCGGCTCAACTTCTTCGTTGCCACCAACATGTTCGGAGCCAAAACCCATATTGCCTTCGAACACATCCATAACACGTTCGTGCACTTCAAATCCCCCCTGGTGGCTACCTGTACCTATGTGCCTCCCGGTAATGGTTTTCCCGCCAACCCCTCCCCTTCGGTTACCTACTTCACGGTGGAAGGACAGGGCGGTCCATCCCCTACCATCCGGGTGAACGCCCAGTGTGACATCGAGCTGTTTACCCCCATCGTCTCCCGGCTGGTCCAGACCGGTGCCTGGACCGGCACCTATCGGCTGGCCGCCTCGGCATTCCAGGACAAGGAGTGAAGCATATGGCTGTTTGGCATTTCGCCCGCCTGCATCCTGCCAATCGTGGTGGCATCATGATCATGACCGCCCTCGGCTTGGCGGTTCTCCTGGCGTTCGTGGCCCTGGTGACCGATATTGGATTTTTGTATTTTCAGAAAGCCCGAGTCGAGACCGCGGTCAGTGCCGGGTGGAAAGCCGCCCTCGACTTGGCCGCGATCAGTGCGGTAGATGCCGACGGAGGTCTGACCACCCAATCCCGGGCGGCCATCTACCAGCGGGTCGGAGACGTCATCAATCAGACCTACGGCATGACGACGACAATGGCGCCCCTGACCTGGCGGGTCGACTACAATACCCCCATTCCAACTCGCAACTATATTCGTGTCACGGCTTTCTACAATACCCGGTTGTTTTTCGCCAACGTGCTTGGGATCACCAACAAGACGGTGGCTGGATGGCGGGGGGCCCCCTTCGAGGACGGCGGCGAGGGGGTCATTCCGATTGGTCTCCCCCACGGGATCCTTCGGCAATGGGAAACCCACAAGTTCACATTCGAGAAATTCAATCCAGGCCAGGGATTCACCAAGGGGAATGAATACATCATCCGGTTGGGAAACGTGAAGGGGTCCAATGCCCAACCTCCCGAAGAATTGGACTGCCCGGTTTGCGGTGGCCGAGGAAAGGTGCGGGTGGGCGGCAGGTGGGTTCCCTGTACGAACTGTGGAGGAACTGGGAAGATTCCCAACCCCGACCCGGCTCTGCAGTCCCTGCGCAATGCCGCCAACCATGGATCTCTTGACATGGGAAGCAAGGGCGGGGGTGCCCGGGATTACGAGGAATTCTTCAAGTTTGGGTATCCCGGCCCCATCAACATCAACGACCGGATCTACTTCAAGCCCGGCACCATGCAGGGCCCCAACGACGACGGCCGCGATTTCCGGACGGTTCTCCATCCTGACCTGAAGCGAGTGGTGGTGCCCATCATCGACTGGCCGGACGACCCCACGAGGGTTCCCCAGGAGTACAACGGCAGTCCCCAGGTGCGGGTGGTTGGGTTCGCCATTTTCGATTTGATCCCGGTGTCGCAATACACGACGGTCGATCCTCCCGCCGGGCTTGGAGTCTATGGCGACAAACGGGATTCCGACCAGGTCCGGGGCATTTTCGTTGATTACCTCGTTCATCCCGATGAGGTGGCTGGTTCGCTCACCTGAAGCGTCAGAGGCTGACCTGTAGCGCTTTCCCAAGCTGTTTCCCGGTCCGGTTCGAGGGATCAAGACCAGGGCATGGACGGTTGGCTGAGGTGTGCCAATCCCCTTGGCCGGAGGGATGTCAAGAAGCGGTGACATAACCTGGGGGCCTGTTCCGGAGCTGGGATGGTCAGCGCCAGAGGCCTCCAGGTTTGCTTTTTCCCGCAGAGGGAGGATCTTTGGCGGTCTCCTGAACTCCCCGCGCCGAGCGCTTTGGCAAGCGTTTTGGGGGATGGGCAGGAAGGCCTGCCTCATACCCCGACCGGTCCCTTCGGAAGGTTCGGTCCTCCAGTTTCCAACCATCTTTTCGAGGCGTGGGGGGCCGAGGGGAGCGGCGGGGAAACTTTCCCTTGGATGAGGGATTTCCTCCTCATGGGCCTGAAAAGCTGTGAGGCGTTGCCCGGTTTTTCAGATTCCGCAACCGGATCGCGAAACCCCGCGCA
>CAZKPI010000072.1:11423-13404 GCA_964554555.1 uncultured bacterium | reverse complement strand
GCCAGGCCAGGTGCTGTGCCCAGACCGCTTCAAACTGTTCGCCGGCCCGGGCCAGGTCGGCCTCGGGGTTGGGCCGGCCGGCGGCCAGGGGGAGGGCGGCGGCCAGGCCGAGGACGACGGCGAGGGTGAGGAGGGGAAGGATGGACCGGCGGGTTGGCGACATGGCGGGGCCTCCGGCGAAGGTCTTTTTTCCAGTTTAGGCAGAAATCCCCCACTGGTCAATTATGGCCTTGAGGTTCCTCGGAGTGCTCCGGGACATCGCGAAAAAGGAAGGAGATATGCCTTGGAGCTTGTGGCCGAGGAGAGCCGGGGGTGCCAAGCTGAGCTGACCGACCGGTCTTATCTTATTTGATGAGGGTTTTCAGGCGACATGCGTGACGTTCTCCGCCATGAATCCTGGTTGCCGTTCTGCCGAAAGTTCTTCCGCGGGTGGCCGCTCTGAACGCCAATAACAGGTTTGGGTTCTGGCTGGCACGATCGAAGCATGCTCCACGGAAGTTCAGGGTTCTTTGGACTTCTTCTCGGTTGGGGGAGCGGGTTGATATGGGGCTGGTTCCTCCGCGAGGTGCGGGGGGCGCTGGGCGATGGCCCGCACCTCTTCCAGCGACAATCCGGTGATGCGGGCCACCTCCTCGGGAGGATCGCCTCGCTGCAAGAGAAGCCGGGCGATCTCGCGGCTCTTGGCCTGCTCACCTTCAGCCCGACCTTCAGCCCGACCTTCAGCCCGACCTTCAGCCCGACCTTCAGCTCGACCCTCAGCTCGGCCCTCAGCTCGGCCCTCAGCTCGACCCTCAGCTCGACCCTCAGCCAAGCCTTTTTCCCGGCCCTCAGCCAAGCCCTGGGCTTTCCATTCTTGGACCCATTCTTTGACGGTTTCTTCCAGCATGGGGGGAACCTCCTGCAATTCCTGAAACTCGGGGAAGTGATGTCCCGGCACCTTGCCGGGGAGAAGCACCCGACCGATCCAAACGGTGAATGACCGGCGCAGGCCTGTTTGCTCAGGTTCGCGCCACCAGTCGATCAGACGTTCGAGGGTTTCCTTGATCTGTTGCGGCGTTCGGCAGTTTTCGAGAGCGAAGAGGCTGGCGACCAGGTTGCGCGCGGCCAGCGACTCGGGCGGGCAGGCTCCCTCTTCGATCAACAGATACCGGAGCCGGGGCAGATACTCGCGCAGTTTGCCTGGCCCGGGGGCGATCAGCTCGCTGATGTCGGTTGGGGCGGTCCAGCGGGGCCGGCCGTTGTAGAGCACGATGGGCAGTACGGGAGGAAACAGCCCGCCCGGGGAAACCTCGCCGGTGCGGGCCAGATCTTGGTAGAGCAGGCCGAGATAGGTCATGATGCGGATGCCCATCAGGCGGTCCACTTCTGACTGGAACTCGATCAGCAGGTAGACATACAACCATTGGCCGTGCAGGCGGACCCGCCAGATGACATCGTCGTGCCGTTCGCGCAGGTCATCGGTCACATAGGAGGCGTTGCACTTCTCGAGCGTCGTGAAATCGACCAGCTCCACCCAATCCTCGTGGACGAACCCGCGCAGAAGCTCTTCAACCATCCTGGCGTGGGAAAACAACAGCTTGTAGGCATGATCGTTCGTGCCCATGCTTCAAGCATATCATGATTTCCCGGAGAATCTGTACATCCCCATGGACTGCGCGAAAGCCATTGGGTGGCGAACACCGCGGGCCTGCCTCCAGGGAACCGCGAAATGTTTCGCTGAAAGCGATCCTGGGCCTCCGGCCCTGGTCGGGTGAAGGGGCAAGGCTTCTTGCCTGGCCTTGGGACGCGCGGTAGAAATCCGATCTCCTCAGAACCTGCCGCCTTCTCCGGAATCGGCGAAAAGGCTCTGGCCCAAGGACGGCAAGAACAGGACGGTGCCAACAGCGGCCAGAGTCCCTCGGGTATCAGCAGGTGGTGCGAATGGGAACTCCGCGGCATCTGGCACATCTCAGTTCGCCCAGCCCCGGATTCACCACCATGA
>CAZKPI010000072.1:2291-11369 GCA_964554555.1 uncultured bacterium | reverse complement strand
CCCTCCGGGTCGCGCGGCGGCGAGCCGCGGGCGCCTGCAGACCTGGTTCCGACGAGATCGCGGCCAGAGGAACAAAAGGCCCGCCCGGTCAAAGTCACCTTTCGGGCGGCTCTGCCGAATACCCGGCCGGGCTTCGGCCCGAGATCCTGTCGTTGACTTCGTGAAGGGGTGTGGGTATCCTCGATGGGGGAAAGCCCAGACAACCCTTGCTCTGCCTTCGGGCCCCGGTGCTGACTCTTTGACGGAGCGTGCGATGAAGATCCTGGTCGTGGACGACGAACCCTCGTTGCGGGAATACCTCGCCGAGTCCCTCCGTTCCCAGAACTATGAGGTGCTCACCGCCGGTGACGGCTGTGAGGGACTGCAACTGTTCGAAGCCCAGTCGCCGGAGCTCGTGTTCTCCGACATCCGCATGCCCCGCATGGATGGACTCGACTTCCTGTCGGCCATCCGTGAGCGCAACCGGGAGACGGTGGTGGTGCTGGTCACCGGGCTGGGCAACGAGGAGTTCGCCCTGGAGGCCCTGCGCCGGGGTGCCAACGATTTCCTGCGCAAGCCGTTCACCCAGCAGGTCCTGTTTCCCCTCCTCGAGAAATACGCCGGTATCATCGCGACGCGGTCGCGGTTCCAGGAGACGCTTAACCTCATCGTCCGCCGGAGTTTTGTGATGAGCCTCGACAACCGGATGGACCGCGTTCCCCTCGTGGTACAGCGCCTCATGCAGGAGACAGGGGAGGCGATTCCCGCCGACCAGCGCCTGGGTGTCCGCATCGGTCTGGTCGAGCTGGTGGCCAACGCCATCGAGCACGGCAACCTCGAGATCACCTACGAGGAGAAGATGGCCGCCATGAACGCCAGCCTGGACGGCATCCAGACCCTGCATGCCCAGCGGCTGGGCAACCCCGCCCTGGCCTCCCGCCGCGTGACCGTCGATTTCCAGATGGACTCCGATGCCTGCATCTGGACGATCTCCGACGAAGGAAGCGGGTTCGACTGGACCACCCTCCCCAGCCCGCTCGACCCCGAGAACCTCGAGCATCCCAACGGCCGCGGCATCTTCCTGGCCCGGCTTCATTTCGACCTCGTCGAGTTCCTGGGCAAGGGGAACCAGGTCCGGGTCAAGAAGAGTCTGCCCAAAGCGGCGGCCCCGGCCAAACCCTGAACGCCCGGGAAACGGGGGCGACGGCCTCCCCCTCAGGCTTTTGCGGCTGGTGTCCTCACTGGGGACCGTTCACGCCCCGTATCGGCCCGACTCTGCCGGGGTCTGCCGCGGCGCGGCCTGCCGCCCTCACTGACGAGGCCCTTCCGCCGCTGAACGGGGAGCGAGCGACCTTCTGATGGACACAACTCAGCCGCGTTTGTCCAACCCGTCGGAAACCGACGAGCTCCTGTTCCTGGCCATCGGGGGGATGAGCTGTGCCAACTGCGCGCGGGGCATCGAAAAGGCCCTGGCCAGGGTTGACGGCATCCGGATGGCGCGGGTCTACCTGGCCGAGGAGTCGGCCGAGATCGTGTTCGACCGGGCGAAGATCGGCCCCGAGGCCATCGCCCGCCAAATCGCAGCCATCGGCTATGAGGCCCGTCCGATCGGCGGCCCGGCCGAGGAGGACACCGGGCTGGCTGCGGTCGTCTTGACCGCGTGCCTGGCCCTGCCGGCGGCCGGACTGGCCATGCTGGGCACCGACACCTGGCCCAATCGGATGACCCAGATGATCCTGTCAGGGCTGATCCTGGCCACGACCGGACGCCGGTTCTTCGCCGGCGCAGTCCGCTCGCTGGCCGCGCGGTTCGCCAACATGGATGTGCTGGTGGCGCTTGGCGTTGGCGCCTCCTGGAGCTACTCCGCGCTGGTGATGATCGTGCCTTCGCTCGGCCATGGGGGAATGATCCATTTCGAGACGGCGGCTGTGCTGGTGCTGTTCATCCTGTTCGGCAGGATGCTGGAAACCCGGGCCCGCCACCGGGCCGCCGACTCCCTGCGCTCGCTGACCCGCCTTCAGCAGATGCCTGCCCGGCGCCTGCCGGTCGGGGGCGGCCCCGAGGAGGCGGTCGCCGTTGATGTCCTGCGCCCCGGAGATCGCCTGCGGGTACTGCCCGGCGAGCGGTTCGCCGCCGACGGCGAGATCGTCCGGGGCGAGACGGCGGTCGATGAGAGTCTGCTGACGGGGGAGGCGATGCCCGTGGCCAAAGGGCCCGGGGCGGCCGTCATCTCCGGCAGTGTGAACCTCACCGGCGAGGTCGAGGTGCGGGTGACCCGCAGTGGTGGGGATTCCACCCTGCCGACCTTGATCCGGGCCATGCGCCGGGCCCAGGCTGACAAGCCGCAGATCCAGCGGTTCGCCGACCGGGCTTCCGACGTGTTCGTGCCCGTGGTTGTCGCTCTGGCCGCCCTGACCCTGGGCGGCTGGCTTCTGGCCGGGGCGGGCTGGCATGCCGCCCTGATGCATGCGGTCACCGTGCTGGTGGTGGCCTGCCCCTGCGCCCTGGGACTGGCCACGCCCACCGCCGTGGTGGTGGCCAGCGGCCTGGCCCTGCGCCGCGGCCTGCTGGTCAAAAAGCCGTCCGCCCTCGAGGCGCTGGCGGGCATCCGGTCCATTCTCTTCGACAAGACCGGCACCCTGACCGTAGGAGAGCCGGTGGTGGCCTATGCGGCCGACCCGCACGGCCGCCCGGTCAGCGAAGACCTGCCGGCCTTGCTGGGCCTGGCGGCCGGCTCCCTGCACCCGCTGGCGCGGGGGGTGGCCCGGTGGGTTGCCAGCCAGGGGGTGGTGGCCGCCCCGCCCCTATCCCTTGAGGAGCGGAAGGGCTTCGGCCTGGCCGGGCGGTCGGCGGATGGGGCCGACTGGCTCCTGGGCAGTGTGAACCTGCTGGCCGAACGGCAGATCGCCGTGCCGGCGCTTCCCCCCGCCTTCACCGAGCGGGCCCTGACCCCGGTCCTGGCCGCCCGGGCGGGGCAGGTGGTCGCCGTCTTCGGGTTGACCGACGCGCCCCGGCCCGGGGCCGCCGCTGTGATCGGGGCCCTGCGCGAGCGGGGCATCGAGCCGGTCATGGTCACGGGCGACCGCCCTGAGGCGGCCCGCGCCGTCGGCGCCGGGCTGGGTATCGCCGAGATCCGGGCCGGCCTGCGTCCGGAGGAGAAATGGCAGGGGGGGAAGGCATTCCGCGAACGGGGCCCGGGCTGTTTCGTGGGGGACGGCATCAATGACGCCCCGGCCCTGTCGGCCGCCAGCGTGGGCATCGCCATCGGGGCGGGCGCCGACGCCGCCCGGGAGGCGACCGACCTTGTTCTGCCCGGCCATGCCCTTGACCTTCTGCCGTTCGCCGTCGACCTGGCGCGGGCCACCCTGACCCGCATCCGGCAGAATCTGTTCTGGGCCGTCATCTACAACGCGCTTGCCTTGCCCCTGGCGACCGGCTTCCTCGTGCCCTGGCTGGGCCCCCGGGCCGCCCTGACTCCCGAACTGGCCGGCCTGCTGATGGCCTTCTCCTCCGTGTCGGTGGTCACCAACTCGCTGTTGCTGAGGCGCCGCTTCGCCGGGACCGGGGAAATGGCGGACCGGGACCCGGGGAGGCCGTCGCCCCCTTTCCCTTCCCTTGACGCCGGCCCCGATTCAGACTAGGATAGAAGGATTCCCGCATTTCTTGTACGGAGGGACAGCATGAAGGATGGCGGCTGGCTTTCGATGATCCGGCTGGCGGTGGTGATTGGCATCCTGGTGGCGGTGCCGTGGGCGGCCGGGGCGGGCGAGATCGTCCAGACCAACCCCGATCTGGTGAAGGCCTTCAACGACCTGAAGGTCGATGGCGCCGACATCTCCACGCAGATCCGGTTCCTGTGGCGCAACGACGAGGCCTGGTACGCCCGCTGGAAGATGATCGAGGAGGCCCGCGAGACGATCGACTGCACCTACTTCATCATCGACAAGGACATCTTCGGGCAGGCCTTTGTCGGCCTGCTGGCCAAAAAGGCCCGCCAGGGCGTCAGGATCCGCCTGATGTGCGACTGGCGCATCGCCCATGCCGGCTACATGAAGGGCATGATCGACAAGCTCGAGGAGCTGTCGGGACTGCCCAACGTGCAGGTCAAGCTGTACAACTCCTGCGTCAAGAACCTGGCGAGCCTGTTCACCGATTTCAAGAAACTGGTCGCCAACAACCACGACAAGATCATCATCGTCGACGGGCTGACCTGCGTCACCGGCGGCCGCAACATCGGCGCGGACTACTACGCCCAGACCGGCGAAAATGACATCGTTTACCGCGACTCCGACATCCTGATGCGCGGGGCGACGGCTTGCCAGGCGCTGAAAAAGGCCTTCGATGACGAGTGGAACTACCTCAAGAACACCACCCTGAAGCCCGACAAGATCAACCTGAACGACGAGTCGGCCAGGATCGATCTCGCCTACCGCGTCATGAGCCGCTATATGCAGGGCCGCGGCCTGTTCAACCCCGGGGAACTGCCCAGCCTCTCGCCGAAGATGCGCGAAGCCCTTGAGGAGATGAACAAGGACATTTCCAGGTTCAAAAACATCAGCAGTTATGCCGCGTTCGACCTGTGGCGCGGCGAGCGGGCCAAACCCCTCAAGATCCTCGACAAGCACGCCAGGACCGGCCCCCTCAACGGCATCACCCCCGCCCTGGTCAAGTTCATCGACGCCTCCAGGGAGGAGATCCTGATCCAGAACCCCTACGTCGTCCTCACCGAGATGGCGGAAGCCGCCCTCAAGCGGGCCTCGGCCCGCGGGGTCAAGATCATCTTCCACAGCAACAGCGGCGGTTCCACCGACTCCCTGTTCCCCCAGGCCTTCCTGATGAACGACCTCGACCGCATCCTGGCCGAGATGCCCACCGCCCGCTTCCTGGTCGCCCCCACCCAGAACGAGCGCCTGCACTCGAAGGTGTTCGTCTTCGACCGGCAGGTCACCGTCGTCGGCAGTTACAACATGGATCCCCTCAGCGAGCAGATCAATTCCGAGGCGGTCGCCGCGGTCCTCGACAAGCCGTTCGGCACCATGGTCGCCCTCCGCACCTGGAAGGACATCGAAGGCCGGGTCGTCGAATACAAGATCAAGTTCGACGAACGCGGCAAGCCGCTTCCCGTCTTCGGGCCCAAAGACCACCTCAAGCCCGAGGTCCTCAAAAAGATGAACATGATGCGAAAGATCGGCTGGATCCGCCCCCTGATCTGACCGGCTCCTGGTCCGACCACCCCGCCCGCCCCGCCCCCGGGGCGGGTTTTCTCGTTCTCCGGCCCGTTCGCAGGCCCTCGTCAACTGCGTCCCGGGCTTTTCCGCCGGGAAGATCTGGATGCGGTTCCCCAGCCGGAAACAGGGTCCAGGAGTTTTGTCCCGGGGCGGCGGCGGGGAAATCACCTTCCGGAAGGGAACGGAGGCACGAAATGTCCCTTCCCCCGCTCGAGACCCTGAGCCAACCTGGGCGGCACCGGCCCTCCCAGGGATGGGTGCGGACGGTGGCTGGGACCTTGGGGGAGTCAGTCCTCCAGGGGGTCCGGGGCGCCGGGTTCGGGAAGGCCGGGAAGCGGAGCCGCGGCGGGCAGGGGTTGGGCTGATGCGGGTTCCGGGATGGTGGCGGCAGGTTCCGGCGGGGCCATTCCGGGGCCTGGCGTCGTTCCTTCGTTGGCGGGCTCGCCAGCCGGCGGGCGACCGGCATCTGAACCCGCCGGTTCGGACGGGGCCGGCCGGCCTGGCTGGTCGGCGGCGGATTCGCTGGCAGGGGGGGGCGATCCTGGTTCCACGGCGGGCCGGCTTACTTCCGGTGTGTCCGGTGCGGCCGGCGGCGTCGGGGGTTCCCCGGGGGCCTGGCCGCCGTCGGCGGGGGGAATCTCGGGCCCGTCGGCCGGGGGTTCGCCGGCGGTGACCTCGCCGGTCTCGTCGATCGGCGGCTCCGTCCCGGGCTCGCCGCCCGGCGGGGCTTCCTGAACGCCGATCCCGGCGGGGGCGGTCTCCTCCGTACTGCCAGGCCCGCCGCCCGGGGGCGGGGCCATCAGTTCGTCGGGTGAGGTGTCGCCATCCCCGGGCTGGTCGCCGGGAGCGGCCGGCCGCTCGAGGGTGTGGGCCGGGAACCGGGTCGCATCGGACTGGGCCGCGGCCGAATCAGGATGCAGGGAAAGCGGCTGGCCGGAGGGCAGGGCGGTGGGCTGGCGGTTCCCGGCCTCGGCCAGCTTTTCCTTGTTGCGGGTCAGGTCGGAAAACCATTCCATCGTGCCATCTTTGTTCTGGATGGTGATGGGCCAGGAGCGGTGGGCCAGCAGGGTTGGCAGGTCGTCGGCATCGATCTCGACCAGCCCTTTCCAGGCCAGTTCGCCCATCTCGTGGACGTCGATGCGGCGTTGCTCGTAATTCGTGGTCATCAGGGCGGCCAGCTGGGGGCCCAGTTCCCCGCGCACGGTCGGGTTGAGGCTGAAACCGATGGGGTTGAGGAACAGGGAAACGTGCAGTACCACGGCCAGCAGAAGGATTCCCACCAGGCGGGTGCCCGCCGAAAGTGGTTCGATGTCGGCCAGGTTGAGGAAAATGAGATAGGTGCCGACCAGGATGAAGCAGGGGATGAAACTGGGGTCGACCAGCGACAGGATGCCGGTCAAAGCGTAGAAGATCAGGGTGGGCAGGTCTTCCTCGCCCATGCGCGGCAGGGCCAGGAGGTTGGGCACCAGGAAGATGCCGCCCAGCAGGGTGAGCATCTTGGCATCCTCGGGGCGCTGAAACAGGGTCGACAGGGGGGCGTGGGCGACCGAGCTGGCCGCCCCCTCGGGGAAGAACAGGATGCCCATCAACCCGCACAGGATCAACGACAGCCGGAACTCGTCGTTGACCAGCACGTGGATGACGATGAGGGCCAGCAATAGCCAGCTGTTCAGGCCGAGGGCGCTGGCGGCGGCGGTGACCGGGATCAGGGCCACCCCGAAGACATCCTTCAGGTAGGGTCCGTCGAACATGCTGATCAGGCCGGCCAGGAACAACAACTGCAGGGTCCAGCGCAGGGTCAGGATCGGCTGAAGACCGAAGGCGAAGATGCCCAGCACGACGATGCCGGGAAGGATCTCCTTGCCCTTGAAGACCCAGACGGCGACGATCGCGCACAGCAGGAAATAGGCGATGTGGTAGACCGTCTTCAGGCCGATGAGGGAAGCCGAAGTCTGCACGATCGTGTAGGAAAGCGCTTCGGGCAGGAGGGCCCAGCCGATGTTGAGGTCGAAGTCGCGGGCGAATAGCAGGTCCCAGTAGGTGCCGGCGGGGAAGGGGCTGGCGCGCGTGTAGAAGAACAGGATGACCAGGGTGGCGCCGAGGATGGCGATCCGCTCCCAGTCCATTGGGAGATCTTCTTCGGTCAGGACCTCGATCTTGCTGTTGTCGGCTTCGACGCTCATGGCAGGTGCCTCGGGTCCGGCCCGGCGGGAGGGCCGGGAAAATGGGTCAGACCAGCTTCTCCGGTTTGATGGGCATGACGCGGATCCGCTTCCCGGTCGCGTTGTAGACGGCGTTGGCAATGGCGGGGGCGATGCCCATCAGCGGGACCTCGCCGAAGCCCTTGGCGCCGTAGGGGCCCTCGCTGTACGGGTGTTCGACGATAATCGGCCGCAGGTCGGGGGCATCCTCGACGGTTGGCAGGATGTAGGTGGCAAAGGCGTTGTTCAGCAGGCGCCCCTCGGCATCGTGCTTGATCTCCTCCATGGTCGCGTAGCCGACTCCCTGCAGGGTCCCGCCCTGGATCTGGCCCTCGACCTGCTGGGGGTTGATGGCCTTGCCCATGTCGTGGGCGGAGGTGACGCGCACCACCTTGACCTCGCCGGTCTCGGTGTCGACCTCGACCTCGGCCACGTTGGTGCACCAGCTGTAGCAGAAGTAGGCGTTGCCCTGCCCGTTCTCCTTGTCAAACGAGGTGTCGGGGGCGATGAACCAGCCGAACGCGCTGGGCATCAACCGCCGCGCGTACATCTCCTTGACCAGGTCGAGGTAGGGAACCTTCTTGCCGTTCGGGTCGGCCTTGCGGAACCCGAACCCGTCGGCCAGATCGACCTCGTCGGGGCTGGCCGCGCCCAGCTTCTCCTGCACGATCGGCAACAGCCGGCCCTTCAGCTCCTTCCCGGCGGCGACCAGGGCGTTGCCCGACATGAAGGTGGTGCGGCTGGCCACGGTGGGACCCGAGTCGGGAACGAAGGCCGTGTCGGTCTCGATAACGTTCACCAGGTCGTAGGGGGCACCCAGGGCGTCGGCGGCAATCTGCGCCAGCACGGTGCGGGCGCCCTGGCCCATCTCGGTGTTGCCGACGGCGCAGGAGACGGTGCCGTCCTTCTGGATGGCCATGCTGGCCCCGGCCCGATCGAGGTGCTTCCCGCCGGCTCCCAGGCCGACCCCGTAGTAGATGGTGGAAACGCCGATGCCGGGCCGGACCCGGCCGGTGCGGGCGGCGGGGGCCTGCCACTTCGCCTGCCACCCGGCGGCCGCGGTGGCCTTCTCGATGGTTTCCTGCAGTCCGCACGACTGGTCGATCTTCTGGCCGGTGACCGTGCAATCACCCAATTTGAGAGCGTTGCGGCGGCGCAGTTCGACCGGGTCGATGCCGAGGTCGGCCGCGATCTCAGCCACCATCGCCTCGCCCGCCAGGATCACCTGGGGGGAACCGAAGCCGCGGTAGGCGCCGCACGGCACCTTGTTGGTGGCCATGGCGTAGGAGCGGATCAGCACATGGTCGCAGACATAGGGGCCGAGGGCATGCACGGTGCCGCGCCACAGCACGATCGGGCTGAGGGTGGCGTAGGCGCCCGCATCGACGTAGTAGGAAATGTCGGCGGCGACCAGCCGTCCTTCCCGGTCGGTGCCCACCTTCATCTTCACCAGCGACGGGTGCCGCTTCGAGCTGGCGATGATGTCCTCCTCCCGCTTGAAGATCAGCTTGACCGGCCTCTGCAGGACCTTCGCGGCCATGGCCGCCTGCCCCGCGACCACCGAGGGGAAGTCCTCCTTCCCGCCGAAGCCGCCGCCGGTGGTCGTCTGGATGATCCGCACCTTGTTGCGGGCCAGGCCCAGAATCTGCGACACCGCGTCGTGCACGTAG
>CAZKPI010000072.1:0-2272 GCA_964554555.1 uncultured bacterium | reverse complement strand
GTCATCTGGTCTTCCGGGCCGGGAACAGCCATGGCGCCGTTGGTCTCGAGGTAGGCATGCTCCTGGTAGGGGGTCTCATACTCGCGCTCGTAGACCTTCGCCGCCCGGGCGAACGCGGCGGCCGCGTCGCCCTTCCGGATCGTATAGGCGGAAAAGACGTTGTCGGTCTTCCAGAGCCGCGGGGCCTCGGGCTTCAACGAGTCGCGGATCGACAGGACCGGCTTCTTCGGGGCGATGTCCGGCTTGACCAGTTCGGCGGCCGCCTGCGCGATCTCGAGGGTTTCGGCCACCACCAGGGCGATCGGCTCACCCCAGAACCGGACCTCCCGGTCGGCCAGGAAGACCTGGTCATCGATGACCAGCGGGTTGATGTTGCGGCCCGGCACGTCCTTCGCGGTCAGTACGGCCACCACGCCCGGCATGGCAAGGGCGCGGGTGGCGTCGATCCCCTTCAGGTCGCCGTAGGCGACCGGGGACCGGACCGTGACCGCGTGCAGAAGTCCCGGAACGGACAAATCGTCAATGTATTGCGCCTTTCCGGTGACTTTGTCCCAGGCATCCTTGCGGGGAACCGATTGACCGACCGCCGGCATGTGCGACCTCCCGATGGTTCTGGATGTACCCGGCCAGTGTATCACACCCCACCCGCTCTTTCCAGGGAGAGATGCCGCCCAGGAACCGCGGTGTTCCAGGGAATTCCCGCCAGCCCTTCCCGGCGGCCAATGCCGGGAAGGGATCGGTCCCCGGCGGCACCGGTTCGGAGGCCAGGCGGCCAGGCGGCCCTCCTGGCGCGGCCCGCCGACCGGCCCCTGGCCTACCCTTCCTGCTGGATGCCGGAAGAGAAACCCCGGAAGGCCGGGAGCCGGCCATCCGGGGCTTGGTTACGCTCGGGAAGCGGCAGGGGAAGGTCTACTCGGCAGGCGGTGCCGCTGGCGGGGCGGCCGGCACCACCGTCGGGTCGAGGAACCGCAGGGCGGTCCCCAGCAGGCGGGTGCGCACCTCTTCCCCGCCCACCGCCTCGAAGCGGAAGCCCAGGTAGAGCGCCCGGTAGGGTTTGCCCCCCGTGCCGGCCACGGCAATGCCGGCCCCGCGCCCGTCGGCGGTCTTGACGAACAACTGCGCAGGGGCGTCGCATTCCATGATCGTCACGTCGCGGGCCGTCGGCACCGAATCCTCGCCGTTCAGCGAGAAAATGGCCGCCTTGCCGCCGCTGTCGGTGAAGGTCAGCGCGGGAAGGTCCTTGTCGTCCTCGACGTAGCGGAACCGGAAATACTCCTCGAGCAAACGGCTGTTGGTGTTCTGCTGTTCGATCGACTGGGCGGCGATCAGGGCGCGGCCGCCCGCCTCGAGATACCCGATCAGGTCGTCGGCCGACGGGGCGACCTGGCCGAACGAGTTGACCGAAACGCTGTCGGTGAGCACCACCCCGTCGCGGTAATGGGCCAGGATCTCGGGGAACCGGTAGCCGAACACCTTGGGGTCCCACAGGATGTCGGGTTTAACCCCGAGGGCCTTGCAGACTTTCAACAGCGGCAACAGCGAGGGGATGTCCTCGACCATGCCCCCGGTTACCAGCACCTTCGACCCGGGCGTGTAGGCGGGGATGCGGGCGATGAATTCGTCCCAGGCGAAGTCGCGGGCAAACTGCAGGGTCTTGTACGAGGTGCGGAACTCGAGGCAGTAGGGGTAGTAGACCGAGATGCCGTAACTGTTGCCCATGCCCTGCGTGTGGCCCTCGGCGACCAGGGGCGAGGCGGCGGGGAACTGGGTGACCAGCGTGTACTCGCGGCCGGTGCGGGCCGTGAAGTCGGGGCTGGTCTTGCCGTCCTGATACTGGATGCGGTAGTTGATCTCGCGCACGTATTCCCGCTTCTTGGCGACCGGGTCGATCACCACCTGGAACGGCCCGATGGCGCAGGTGTAGTCGCCCTTGTCGTCGGGCCCGGCCAGCGGCGTGGCGCAGAAGCGCGAGTGGTAGACGGCCGTCCTGGCCGGCCGGATCTCCTTGGGCGGCGTCTTCCAGCCGTTGTAGCCCCAGATCACCACGCCCGGCGTGCGGCGCCGGATGACCACCGGCTGTGACAGGCGGTCCTCCATCTTCGGATACCCGAGTTTCAGCAGGATCTCCTGGCAGAGGGCGCGGGTCTCGTCCGGCAGTCCCTCGAGCAGGGCCAGCCGCTTCGCCAGGTCGAACAGGTCGACGAAGCTCTCGTCGCTGTAGCGGCGAACCTTCGCGAAGGTGCCGTACTCGTCGACCAGCAGACGCGTGTAG